>CAYNSJ010000035.1:0-26068 GCA_964399835.1 uncultured Methanobacteriaceae archaeon
AGATTAAATAAATATTATACTATAAAAAAGGGGGGTTTAAGGCTTACTATGATTGAAGAGTACAATACGGTTATTAAAAATCCAAGAAAGGTTATGACACGTTTTGCATCTTGTTATCCAAATGTATATAAAAATGCAATGAGTTCACTAGGATATCAAATAATATATGATTATCTTAATGCAAGAGAAGATATTTACTGTGAACGTGTTATATATCCACAATGTAAAAGTATAGAAACAAGATCTGATCTCAAAGACTTTGATATTGTTAGCTTTACATTACAATATGAAAATGATTATTTTAACATGATAGATATGTTAAAACGTAGTAACATACCTCTTGAAAGCAAAAATAGAAAAGCTAATGATCCATTAGTTATAGCTGGTGGACCCTGTGCAACATCTAACCCTTTACCTATATCTGATTTTATTGATCTATTTATAATAGGTGATGCTGAATTAATTCTTGATGAATTAATTGATGTAAGAAGTGATACTAATAATCCACGAGCAGATATTTATGACTTTTTAGAAATTCCTGGTGTATATAAACCTGGAAATAAAGTAAAAATACAACAAGTCAAAAAAATGAAAGATGCTTGGAGACCAATATATCAAATTGTTACAAAAACAGATAAAGATAAATTTAGACCAGCATTTGGCGAATCATTTCTAATGGAAGTATCACGAGGATGTTCACGTGGTTGTAGATTTTGTATGTCTGGATGTATGTATAGACCACGAAGAGAAGTACCACTTAAAACATTGATGGAAACAGCTATACAATGTCGACATGCAACAGGACAAAACAAAGTTGCTTTAATAGGTGGTGCTGTATCAGACTATAGTAAAATTGAAGAACTATGTTGGCAACTGACTGAAGAAGGATTTCAAATTGCAACACCCTCTTTAAGAGTAGAAACTGTATCAACAGAACTACTAGAAATATTAAAAGAAAGTGGTCTTAAAACAATTACAATAGCTCCGGAAACAACACAAAAATTACGATGGAAAATAAATAAACCGATAACAGATAGTGAAATTATCAATACAATTGATAAAGCAATGAATCTTAAGTTAAAAATCAAGTTATATTTACTTATGGGTATACCTGGTGAAACTACAGAAGATTTACTAGAATTAATTAATTTCCTTCGTCAAATTACAAGTAAAAGTGTCCGATATAACACCATTAGAACTAGTGTAAATCCATTAATTCCAAAACCACAAACACCATTACAATGGATGAACTTTAACTATGATGAATTATATGAAAAATTAAGAAAATATAGTCCAAGACTTTTATGTCGTAACAAAACAGAAAACCTAAAAAAAGCTCTTATTCAGTATGTAATTTCAAATGGTGGAAGTGAATTAAATGAAATATTACGTTTAGGTGAAGTAGTATCAACGAAAGATTGGTATAAACTAGCTGATAATTTAAATAAAGAAAAATCTAAATCTTCATATATATTCCCATGGCATGAAATTGATGTAGGTATTAAAACATCTTTTCTTAAATCGGAATATGATAAAGTAAATGAAGGTACAATAACACCATGGTGTGAAGAAAATGGTTGTTATAATTGTGGAGCATGTAAATAAATGGAGAAATTAAAAATGGAATATGGATCAAAAAGAGTATCAACTATAAATTTATCTCAAGTACGTAAAATGTTTGAACAAGCTAGTCCCACAGCTATTAATTTAGCATTAGGTGAACCTGATTTTGATACACCAGAACATATACGTGAATCTTTAAAAACAGCTATTGATAATAAATATACCCATTATTCACAGAATAAAGGTGAAATAGAATTAAGAGAAGCTATTAAAAATAAATTACATGAAGATAACAATATAAATGTAGATACCGATGATATAATTGTAACTATAGGTGCTAGTGAAGCATTATATTCAAGTATGCAAGCACTTGTTAATCCAAATGATGATGTTTTAATACCAGATCCTGGATTTTTATCATACAAAGAATGTGTAACCTTAGCTGGTGCTAATTCAATACCAATACAATCTAGTATGGATAATAGTTTTAAAATTACTATTGATGATGTTGAAAAATCTTTAACAGATAATACTAAAGCTATTGTAATGAATTCACCATCTAATCCTACAGGAGCAGTAATAGAAAAAGAAGATATTAAAGCAATTGCTGATTTAGCAACAGATAATGACATAATTATTATTTCTGATGAAATTTATGAGAAAATAATTTATGATAAAACACATTATAGTTTCCAAGAATTTACAGATAATGCTGTTACTATTAATGGTTTTTCTAAATCATATGCTATGACAGGATTAAGAGTTGGTTATTGTTCATCTTGTAATGAAATTATTGAAGAAATTCTTAAAGTTCATCAATATAATGTAGCTTGCGTTGATACTTCTACTCAACAAGCATGTATAACAGCTTTAACAAGTTCACAAGATTGTGTTGAATCTATGGTTTCTGAATTTAGAAAAAGAAGAGATTTAGTTATTAATTCCTTAAACGATATGGGTCTTGAATGTAAAATGCCTAATGGTGCATTTTATGCTTTCTTTAAAGTTGATAATCCAGTTGATTTTGTTCAAAAAGCATTAAAAGAAGATGTTGTATTAGTTCCTGGTGGATCATTTGGAGAAATGGGTAATAATTGTATCAGATTATCTTATGCTCAAAGTTATGAAAATCTTAAAATAGCCATGAAACGTTTAGAAAAATTATGTTAATATGGAGATTTAAATAAAATAATCTCCCCAAAATATATACTTTTTTACCAAGACTCAAGTTTTTCTTCTATTTTTTTAAGTAAATCAAGTATTTGCTGAGTAATTGCTATATTTTCAATTATTAAATCTACTTCTTTTTGATATATTTCAATTAATGGCATACAATTACTAAAAAAATCACTATCTAAGTCTTGAGATTTATAAAACTTTAATGATCGTTTTTTAGTTGATTTATAACGCTTTTTTTCAGCACTATATTTTTGTAATCTTTCAATTTCAGAAACTGCATCTTTTCGTATGTTTATATAATTTTGATATACACTGTTTATATTACTTTTAAAATATGAACCTAATTCCTCTTCATTTACTGTAAAATCAACCATACTTTCTGTTATAAAAGAACATAAGTTTTCATAAAAATTTTGATATCCTTCTTTTGCTTTTATTAATTCTTCTTGCTCTCCTTGTTCTTCTTCAAATGATTTAGTCTCTTGTCTGATTTTACCTTCAATTTCCTTTTGAGCTTTTGTAAATTGTTTTTCACCATTTTGAGTCATTTTACTTTAATCCCTATGATTTGTTTATAATTAAAAATATATTAATAAATTATACTAATTAATAGCAAATTATTATGTTATTATTAATTTATCTTGTTAAAAATTAATAAGTTTTTCATGAATTAATATAAAATAGCAAAAATGATAAATTTTGTTAAAATAAGTTAGAAATAGTTTAAAAGCGCCGAGACCGGGATTCGAACCCGGGTGGTCATCTGACCAGTGGCTTAGCAGGCCACCGCCGTACCAGGCTGGGCCATCTCGACATATAAAAATTAGAAATATATAATCATTCAAATTCTATTACTATGTTTAGTATTCATTACATTTAAAAGTTATGGTCAAAATTTTTAATATATTTAACCTTTCTTTAAAAGGCATGTATGAGGATGGACAAACCTCATAAGAATAAGTGATCTAAATCTATAACTCCACCCCGCTTATCCGTAAACATCGGTTGTCAAAAACAGAGCTGCTTCTTTCCAGACCTGACCCATTCAATTAGCTAAAATAGTTTAATTTAACCCTACAGTTAAATTCCTATTACCTCCAATCCTACGGGACGAGACTTCGACATCATAAATTTAGGCTTACAAATATTTAATTTGCCTCTCCAAATACTTCGATTGCACCATATAGAGGATTTGTGCTTACAAGAGACCACTAACCTCCCAACCTAGCCTATTATAATTTAAGTAATTACTATTTAATAAATGTTTTGTTTTTTTTTAATAAATAAAAATACTTTATTATAATAATAAAATATTAAATAATCAAAAATAAAAAAACGAATAGCTTTAATAAAAATATTATTAGAGCATAAATCATTAAAATTATAATTAATTAAGCGTAGCTAGTAACTAATAATAAAAATAATATATTTAATTAATATAATATACTGTCTACTACTTTTTAAAAGATAAAAGACTGAATAATTGATATATTCAAAAAGAATAATAATTATCTTTAACTATTTTAATTGCAAATAACATAGATAAAAGTAGCATTAATAAATTATTTGAGAAGTATTAAAATGAATAAAAAAGCAGTGATTATCTGCATTCTCTTGTTTTTTATTGTTATAAGTGGTATTATCTATTTAAGTGGGTTTAATAAGGTGGATAGTAATGTTCCATCAATCAATTCAAATTTAAAATCTGGTGATAATAGTTATAACAATGCCATTGATGAAATAAATAATAATAGTTATAGCAGTGCACAACAAAAATGTACCGATGCTCTCAACTTTTTTAACAAATCAAAAGAATCTACCATAGATGCTTTAAATATTGCAAAAGAGCAAAACGATACGATATTTCAACAGTATTTATCTTATACATTAAGTGAGATTAATACTAAAATTGATGCTACTACAGAATTAAAGAATGGTATTAATTCTATAGAATCTGGAAACGTTAATCAAGCATTAAGTTATTTTGAAAATTCAACTAAATTAATGCAAAATGCAAAACAATATTCTAACCAACGTAGTCAGATAGAACAACAAAATCCAAGTAAGTTCAAAGAAGAGTAATAAGAATATTTATTTGGTAATAAACTATTCTTTAAATATAAAGAATAAGTTTAATTTTATTAATTAGGAGAACAAATAATGGCTCAAGGAAATAATAACCATAATGACAATGGTAATGATAATGATAAACCTATAGTCTACGTTTTAAATCCATCATGTCAAATTGAAGATTTAGAAATTGGTAGTGACTATGAAGGAAAAATTACCAGAGTAGAAAAATATGGGTTTTTCGTTAGTTTAAGTAAAAGTGTATATGGATTACTTAGAACAAGAAACCCAAAAGAATCAGTAGGAGACTTCGTAGTAGTCAAAATCTCTGAAATAAAACCTCATAAAGGTAAAATGGATGTAGATTTAATCTATTCAAAAACAAAATATGGAAATGACTATGAAAAAGTTACTGTTAGAAGAAATGTAAAAAGAACAAAAATAGGAGATCTCTCAGAAGATAACCTTGGTCGTAACATTGCTATTCAAGGAGAAGTAATTCAAATACAACAAACCAGTGGACCAACAATATTTACTATCCGTGATGAAACAGATGTAACATGGGCTGCTGCATTCAACGAACCAGGAGTTCGAATGTATCCTGACTTAGAAATAGGAGATATTGTTGAAGTGCTTGGAGAAATATCTTTACATAGTGGTAAAATTCAAATAGAATCTGAATTAATTGAAAAATTAGATGAAGAAGCTGAAGAAAAACTACAAAAAGAGATAGATGAAGCAATAGACAAAAAAGCAGAACCTAAAGATACATCATTAATAATTGAAGATAGTGAAGTTCTAAACAAACTTAGACCAAAACTTGCAAATGCAGCAAAAGCTATAAGAAGAGCAATACTTGATGGAAGATCAATACTTGTAAGACACCATGCAGATGCTGATGGTATATGTGCAGGAATAGCAGTAGAACAAGCAGTATTACCTATTCTAAGAGAAGAAAGTAATGATGGAGATGCTGAATGGCACTTCTTTAAAAGATCACCAAGTAAAGCACCATTCTATGAATTAGAAGATGTAGTAAAAGATTTATCTTATTCATTAGAAGATGTTGAAAGACATGGTCAAAAATTACCATTATTAGTATTATTAGATAATGGATCAACAGAAGAAGATGTAGCAGCACTAAGACATTCAAAAGTATATGGAATAGAAGCAGTAGTAGTAGATCACCACTTCCCTGGAGAAGTAAAAGATGGAAGATCATTAATAGATGATTATGTAGATATACATGTAAATCCATACCTTGTTGGAGGAGACTCACAGATTACAGCTGGAGCACTTGCTGTAGAACTTGCAGGAATGATAAATCCAGATATAAGAGATCAAATCAGACATTTCCCAGGAATAGCTGCAGTAGGAGATCATGCAGACAGTAAAGAATCAGATAGATACATAGAAATTGCAGCTGAAGAAGGTTACTCAAGAGATGATCTTGATAAAGTAGCAACATGTGTAGATTTCGAAGCATTCTTCTTAAGATTCATGAATGGAAGAGGAGTAATGAATACAATACTCGGTTTAGATGATAAAAAACAACAAGAAGACTTATTAGAAGTTCTATGGAGCGAATCAGAAAAACGTGTAGATACTCAACTTAAAGCAGCATTACCTAATGTAAAAACAGAACACTTCGACAATGGAATACAATTAAACAGACTTGATGTAGAAAAATTCGCACATAAATTCACATATCCTGCACCAGGAAAAACTACAGGATACGTACATGATACATTTGTACAAGAACAAAGTGAAGAAGTTCCTATAATGACATTAGCAAATGGTCCAGACTTTGGAGTAATAAGAGCTACAGAAGCAGTAAACAAAAAATTTGGATTTAACTTAAATGATGTAATATCAAAAATCGCTGACGATATACCTTCAGCTGGAGTAGACGGTGGAGGTCACGAAGTAGCAGGATCTCTTAAATTCGTAGAAGGATTTAGAGAAGAAGTATTAAATGCATTTATTGAGGAAGTAAAAAACCTTGAATAAATCACCTTCATATCCATATTTTTCCTTTTCTAACTTTTATACTATTTTTTAAAATGAATATCACTAAAAGGTACTGATTTTATTTTTTTATCATAACTTATTAAAACTGTACAATTTTAATATCTATTTTATAACAATCTTCTTTTTCTAATAAACTTAATAACTAATTCATATCATCATGAAAATTATAATAAACTTTTTAATTTTTTATACTATTTACTAATAAATCTACGTAATCATTTATTAATTTTAATAAAAAAAAGTATAAAATAATTACTAATAAAGAATAGATTTATTTTAACAAAAAAAATTAGTATAATAAATTTATATTTTTTAAAATATAATACAGTACCCAAGAAAAAAAAACTATCAAATAATTAATAAAACTTTATTAGATCAATAAAAAAAAAGACAATTAAATCTTTTTCTCTGATCTTAAGAGATTTCTATTGATTTTAAAATAGTAAAATATAATATAAATAGTAAAAATACAATAATATAAGGGTGAAAAAAATGATTCTAAATAAATTATGTGGTTCTTCAGATAGACTTGAAATTATAGAAGCACTACTTAATAATATCGATGATTATATTACTAGGGAAGATATACAAGACATAAGTGAAATTCAAGATGTAGATGCCCATATAGACGAATTAATTGAGATAGGTATATTAAACAAGAAAGATAATGAGTATAAACTTAAAAAAGAAGATAAACGTGTTTCTTGTTTAGAATATTTAAATGCAGCAGAAATGTTACGTCAATACGAAGAATTTGAAAAACCAACTATTAATAATAAAAACAAAAAAATCAGTATATCCGAAAAAAATAATGAAAATGAACTAGTTGAAATTACTTATAATAAAACAGAACCAGTAACTTTTATGCAATGTAACAAAAAAGATAAAATGGAGGCTAAATAATGAATGATATTTCTGATACGAAAAAACTTCATATAACTGATGAAATTGTAGTTGATGAAGAAAATATGAAACAAAAATATGTAAATGGTGGTGCAGTTTTAACAACAAGCGATGCAATTCATCTTTTATTATTATCTCATGAAATCAAAAAAGGATTACCTGTAAGTATTATACGAAAAACTGATTTAGATATTGTTTTAACTCCAAAAACAGCAAAAGAAATAGGATATTTATTAATTAATGAAGCAAATAAATTTCAAAAGTAATAGGTAATTTTTTATGTGTACAAACCTTAATGAATTTAATGAATGCGAAAAAAAAATACTCACAATTTTAGGTTCACTAAATATTTCTGTAAAAAAAAATGTTCATAAAGAAAAAATACTTATGAAAATTCCTAAACAGAAAAGAAAAGAAGCAGAAAAAGCTATTGATAAATTAAGAACTAAAGGTTATATACAATATTATAGAGCTCCTGATAATTATTGTGTACCTCAAAAAGGTAGAGATGTTACACACAAACTTTATAAAGAATCTTTAAATGAAAAATACAAAAATTTAACAATAACAAAAAGATAAATAATTACTCTTTTTAATATTTTTTAGGGATCTAAAATATTCATCCTTCAACTAATGTTTGTAGCATTTATTACTTTTTTTAGCCTTATTTTAGTAGAAGTAATACCAGTAATATGTTATAATGTTTCTTTAATTTATTTATATGTATATCTGTGGAAATTTTTAAATTTAATTATTCTTTTATGAATTTAAGAAAATCTTTGATATGACTCCTTATGTTTCTTGCATTTGAAAAATAGTTTCATAATCATTGCATTTTACATGAAATTGATATATTTCATTCATATTACCAAGTTCAATAAATTATATAAATAGTAATACTTTTTAATAAAATATTATTATCTATATGGTATATTTATTAATACTACTTAATATTACATTCGATAAAAAAATTAATACAAAAAGAAAAATTTAAATTAAATATAGTTAGTCATGATATACTAATGCCCTAGAAACATGATATATTTTATATCCCAAAACTTCACGTATATAATTTGAATAAACTATATCTTGATTTATATCATCTTCAATTTTTAAATCTAACTTTCCTAACTCAATTACTACATCCTTTTTTAAGTACACACAAAAAGAAGATGTCATAGATAATTCAGTATACTCCCCATTATAAAAAAGAGGTAAATTTATCACATTTTTATAATAATCAGAAATATTTATATCACAAGGATAATATTCTCTTGAGAAATAAACATGCTTTGTTATTTCTGATGATCCTGCAGGCATTATTTGCTGAGGTACAGTTACCCCACAATCTTTTACATTATAAGTTGCATGTTGTAATTCTTCAATAGTACCATCAGTTATTAAAGCACTATCCCTTATTATTAAAACATCACAATTTATATTACTTAATAAATTAGAGATTGACACTTCATTTTGTATTTTAATTTTAATATTGTTAATCTTTTTAAAAGTTTGTAGATATTCCTTATTAATTTTTAAATTTTCAGTTATTACAATTAATTCAACAATCAATTTCAAATCAATATCTAATAATTCCATTAAACATTTTTTAAAATTCTCTATTTTTGAAGCAAATAATATTATAACAAATTTATTAATTAATTTCTTATCCTTTTTTTTATTTTTTAATCGTTTTTCTTCTATTTCAACAACTATATCATTATATACTTTCACATCATCATTATCAGACAATGCATTTTTTGTTATGTTAAAATAATAATTAGATAAAAAAACAGGTATTGAATATATTTTTCCATAAGTCATATATTTTAAGATTATATCCCAATCTTCTGCAATCTTTATTTTATTATCAAAACCACCATAATATTCATACATTTTTCTTGTATGACAAAAAACATTAAGATCAATAGAATCTTTATTAATTAAAGAACCTCTATTTAATGGTCTAAACTTAATTTTAGTTAAATTATCTCTATTTCCCTCATAAATATACTGTCCAGAATAAATTACATCTGCATCTTTTAAAACAGTAAATGCACCAACCATAGTTTCTATATATTTAGATCTATGAACATTATCGGAATCTAAATACATTATATATTTACCTTTTGAAATTTTTAGTCCTGAATTACGTGAAGCAGCAGCTCCTCTATTTTTTTCATGCTTTATTAGTTTTATTCTTGAATCATTATATTGAGTTATTCTTTCTATTGTACTATCTGTACTAGCATCATCAATAATAATAAATTCTAAATTATCATATGTTTGATTAAGTATAGACTCTATTGCATAAATTACGAAATTTTCTCTATTATATACTGGCATAATAACAGATACTAATGGTTTTTCATTAGGAACTTCTTTTATTAGATTATCTGATATCAAATCTGTAATAGTTATTATTTCTTTTAAATTTTCTTCAAAGGGTAATAAAAAGCTTTGCATAGATCTTATCAGAAATTTTTGTAAACTATATTTAAATTGATAATTTAACTCATTATTATATAATATATTTAACTTATCCCTCTGATCCCTTAATGTATATATCTGTTTTTTAAAAGAGTTTTCTCTATTTTTTATTACATTATCTTTTACTTTTCTTTGATCTTTTAATGTATAAATTTGTTCTTTAAATGATTTTTCTCTGTTTAATAAATTTTTTTTAGATTCTTGTAATTTTTTAATTTCTTCTTTTAATATTAAATTCTCTTCCTTTAAATTTTGGATATCTTCTTGACTCTTTTTATTTAAAAACAAAACATTCACCTACATTTATAAAATCATTTTAAAATTATAATATAAAATTGTATTCAATCATAATCAATCAATTTAATAAAAAGATGACAATTGAATATAAATATTATTTATTTATCATTAATATTTTCAATATAAAATTACTGTAATATAACTACTCTGATTCACAAGTAATTATAAATAATTCATCTTTTGATTTTTTATCATTAACTTTTCAAAGATATTTAATAAGTAGCAGATTCCATTTAAATTATCTCATATTTTATAATATAAAATTTAGTTAAATAGTCATATTTATACAAGTTAATCAATAAAGAAGTATTTAAGTTATCCTGATAATATTTTTTTTATCTAGATCCTATTTTATCTTTATTGATTTAGAAATCTTATTTTAGTATGTTTTACTTTGTTATTTTTATTTAAAAAAAGAAAATTATAATAAATTTAGATGGAATATTTTTCTGATATATTCTTTATTATATAAAAGATCATTAAAAGAAATTTTATAATTAAAAATTACTCTAATTCATTATTGTAAAATTCACATTTATCTGATAATGGACATTCCATATGTTTTGGTCCTATTGGTTTACAGATTGTTTGTCCAAATTGTACCATTAAATCATTTATTGGTAACCAGTATTCTTGTGGTACTATTTCTGTTAGTACTTCTTCTGTTTCTTCTGGTTCTGTTGTATGTACTAATCCTAATCGATTAGAGATACGGTGTACATGTACATCTACAGGTATTGCATCTTCTGAGAATCCATAAACTAGTACACAGTTTGCTGTTTTTCTACCTACACCTGGTAATTTTAGTAGTTCATCCATATTGTCTGGTACAATTCCATCATATTCTTCTAGTAGTATATTTGAAACATCTTTTATTCGTCCTGCTTTTACTCTGTAAAATCCTGCTTCATGTACTAGTTCTTCTATTTTTTCAATAGGAGCATTAGCTACTTCTTCCATTGTGGGATATACACTAAATAATTTTGCTGATGCTTTATCTGTATTTTCATCTCTTGTTCTTTGTGATAGTATGGTTCTGACTAGTACTCTGTATGGATCTTTATCTTCAAATGTTCTAAGTGTATATAATTTTTCAAGTTCTTTTACAACATTTATTATTTCCTCTGTTGTATAGTTACCTGCTTTTTTTGTTTTAGCCATTATTAATCTCCTACTTTTTATTCAGTTGTTATTTCACGTATTACTTCTAAGAAGTTTGGGAAAGATACATCGTAACATGCTGCATTTTTGATTTTTATATTTCCTGTTTTTAATCCTAAGATATAAAATGCCATTACTAATCTATGATCATAATGAGATTCTATTATTCCACCAGATGCTCCACCAGTAATTATGAGTCCATCTTGTAACTCTTCTACTTGTACTCCCGCATTTGTAAGTTCTAATGCACAGTTACGTACACGATCAGTTTCTTTATATCGAGCATGTTCAACACCAGTAATATGAGATGTTCCATCAGCAACAGCAGTAAGTACTGCTACTGTTGGTAATAAATCAGGTGCATTACTAAGATCTATATCAATTGGATTTAGTTTTCCTTCACTTTCTATTTCTATTGTTGTGTCATTGACTTTTACTTTTGCTCCCATTTGTTCAATTATGGATACTATGACTTTATCTCCTTGCATTGAATCTCGGTACATGTTTTTTATTGTGATTTTTGAGGGTATCATAGCTGCTGCTGCTATTATATATGAAGCAGATGAGTAGTCTCCTTCTATTGTATAATTCGTTGCTTCATATTTTTGTGGTTCTATATAATATGATGAGTATTCAGGTACATTTTTTGTATCATATTCATATTCTATTCCAAATTTTTTTATTATATCTAATGTCATATTAACATATGGTTTGGATATGAATGTTCCCCGAACATTTAATGTTACTGGATTTTTTGAATATGGAGCTGCCATTAATACGGATGATATAAATTGTGAACTTACATTACCTTTTATATCTGTTTGACCACCTTCAAATCCACCTTTTACTATGATTGGTGGTGTTCCATTGGATTGGGATGAGTATATCATTACTCCAAGATTTGTTAATGCATCTATTAAGTTTTGCATTGGTCTTTTTCTTAATGATTCATCCCCTGTGAATATTGTGAAGTTGGCTCTTGGTGCTATTGCTGCTACACTACTTAGTATTCTTACGGTTGTTCCTGAATTTTTAACATCAACAACATTTTCAGGTGTTTTAATGTATCCTGCTGTTCCTTGTACAACACATTTATCTTCATATCTCTGAAATAATGCACCTAATTTCTCACATGCTTCTAAAGATGCTACTGTATCTTCAGAATATAATGGATCTTTTAGTACAGATTCTCCTTCAGCTAGTGCTGCTGCGATAAAAGCTCTGTGAGAATAACTTTTTGAAGGTGGTGCTTTTATAGATCCAGTTATACTATCTACTTTTTTTACATCTAAATCCATATTAAGTTAAACTCCTATTTTTTTGTTATATTTAAAAAAAGATTTGAAATAAGTAAAAAATATTATTTACTTATTGTAATACTTCTATGATAATTCCATTGTTTTCAGTTTGTAATACATCTACTTTTTGACCTGTTTTACTTACTAATTCAGATTCTGTGGATACGTGTTCTGCTGTAAATGATACATTATCAACATCTACTTTTCCATTTTCTTCTAATTGTTTTGCAATTTCTTCAGGATCATTATTTGCAATATAATCTATGATTTTTTTAGCATCTTGTTTAAATGTTGGTCCTACTTTTGACATTACTGGTTCCATTGCAATTACTTTTTCATGTACATCTGGTTTTCCATTTTGTACTGTGATGTTTTCTATTTTATCAGTATTTTTAATATCATTTAATGCTATTTCTATTTTACTTGGGTCTTCAGTGTATATATTTACTGTACTTACTGGTTGATTTAATGGTATTCCATGTGATGATTTGTATCTTCTTACTTCATCAATAACTTCTATTGTGTATTCACCAATAGATTCTATTGTATCATCTATAACTGATTTATCTGCTTTTGGCCATCCTGTTGTATGAAGATCCATAGAATCATTTCCAAGATAGTAATCTATTTTATCTGAGAAGAATGGTGTTATTGGTGCCATTAATGCTAGTACTGTTTCAAGTACTGTTTTTAATGTATATTTAGCATCATTTGTTGAATCTATATCTTCGTATAATCTGTATTTTACAGCTTCTATATATTCATCACAGAAATCATGCCATACAAAGTCATATATACTTTGTTCAGCATGTGCAAAGTTATATTCTTCATAAGCAGTAGTTACAGTTTCTACTAATCTGTTTAATTTTGATAGTATCCATTGATCTATGATATTGTCTTGAGTGAGTTTTTCAGGTACATCATTTGTAATGTGCATACTTATAAATCTGAATGCATTCCAAAATTTACGTAGGAATTTATATGCATGTTTTATATCTTTCCATGCAAATGGTACATCTGCTCCTGGTACACTGTTAGCTGACCATAATCTTAATGAGTCTGCACCATATTTTTCTATTACTTCTTCAGGTCCTATTACATTTCCTAATGATTTACTCATTTTATGTCCATCTTCACCAAATACCATACCATTTATTACTATTTCATCAAATGGTTTTTCACCAGTTAATGCATAACATCTTAGTATTGTGTAAAAGATCCATGTACGAATTATGTCGTGTCCCTGTGGTCTGAGTGATGCTGGATATACATTTTCCCATCCTGGTTCTGGCCAGTTAGCTACTGTAAGTGGAGTTAATGAACTATCCATCCAAGTATCTAGTACATCTTCTTCAGCTGTAAAACTATTACATCCACAACTACAAGAATGATCTGGTTTATCAATAGTTGGATCAATAGGTAGTTGTTCTTCTGATGGTAAAACTACTTCATGACAGTCATCACAGTACCATACAGGTATTGGAGTAGCAAATATTCTTTGTCTTGAGATACACCAATCCCAGTCCATAGATTCTGTCCAGTTTTCTAACCTTGTATACATATGATCTGGTACCCACCTCATACTTTTTCCTTGTTCTATAATATCATCAGCCATTTTACGAGCTGATACAAACCATTGTTTTTTGGATAATATTTCAATAGGTGTTTTACATCTCCAACATAAACCAACATTTTGATCTACATCTTCTTGTTTTGTTAAAAAGCCTTCATCAGTTAGATCTTTTATAATAGCTTTTCTACACTCTTTTATAGCCATTCCAGAGTATTTACCTGCTACATCTAACATGTATCCTTTTTCATCAATAGCTGTTATTACATCAAGATTATAATTAGTTACCCATTCTACATCAGTTTTATCACCAAAAGTACAGATCATTACTACTCCTGTACCATATTCTGGATCAACAGAATCATCAGTGATTATTTTAACTTCTCTATTATATAATGGAAGTACTACTGTTTTATCATGTAATGATGTGTATCTTTCATCATCTGGATGTACAACTACTGCTACACAAGCACATAATAATTCAGGTCTTGTTGTTGCAATTGTTACATGATCTGTACCATCTGCTGATGGGAAATTAACATAATTTAATTTAGTTGTGTTATCAGTATATTCAACTTCTGCAAATGCAATAGCTGTTTCACAACGTGGACACCAATTAATAGGATGAATATCCCTATATATCATGTCATCATTGTACATTTTAAGAAATGATAATTGAGTCCGTCTTTTATTTTGAGGTAACATCGTGATATATTCATGAGTCCAATCTTGTGAATATCCCATTTTATTCATTTGTATTCTCATTTTTTCAATGTTATCATGGGTTAAGTCTATACAGTATTCTCTGAATTTTTCCCGTGGAACATCATTTTTCTTAATGTTATGAGTTTCTTCCACTTTTACTTCTGTAGGAAGTCCATGACAATCCCATCCTTGTGGGAATAATACATCATATCCATTCATTCGTTTATATCGAGCAATGATATCCATATATACCCAGTTAAGAACGTGTCCCATATGTAATTTACCTGTTGGGTATGGTGGTGGTGTATCAATTATGTATGTTGGTTTTGTTCCATCACCTATAAATCTATAAGTATTATCTTTTTGCCATTTTTCTTGCAATTTGTCTTCTGTTGTGTGGTCATAGTCTTTTGGAATATCTATATTACTCATTTAATATGTATCTCCTAAAATCTAATTATTTTTTCTAAAAATTCCTGTAATTATTTTTTCTTATTATTTTCTAATTTGTATCTAAATTATACAGGATAACATTGTTTTTGAATATAAAAAATGT
Organism: uncultured Methanobacteriaceae archaeon; assembly: GCA_964399835.1. GTDB lineage: Archaea > Methanobacteriota > Methanobacteria > Methanobacteriales > Methanobacteriaceae > Methanosphaera. The sequence continues at coordinate 15,824 of CAYNSJ010000035.1, forward strand.
GATTACAAAGTTTTATAATATTAATATATATGTAAAAAATAGAATATTAAAATTTTTATTATTATATTAAATTATAATTTCTATAAAATAAATAAATATACTAAGAGAAAATATTAATAATAAACCTGATGTTAAAATATATCTTCTCTATTATTTTAATTATTAAAATACTCATTTTACAAAAAATTATATTTGAGATTTCAAATATTATTAAATTCATTTAAATAATAAATAAATAACAGTTATTTACATATATTAATATAAAATAAAGGATGGTTAGATTAATTTGGATTTTGAAATAAAATATAAAGATGCAATGGGAAGAATTGGAGAGTTTACTACACCTCATGGTACTGTTAAAACTCCAGCTTTAATGCCTGTTGTTCATCCAGGAAAGCAAACTTTGGATGTAAAAAAGTTTGGTGCAGAGATTGTAATTACAAATAGTTATATTATATATAAAAGTGAAGAGCTTACTAAAAAAGCACTTGAAGAAGGAGTACATAGTCTTATTGATTTTCCAGGAACAATTGAAACAGATTCTGGTTCATTTCAGTTATCTGTCTATGGAGATATAGATATAACTAATGAAGAAGTTATTAAGTTTCAAGAAGATATTGGTACAGATATTGGTACATCACTTGATATTCCAACAGCACCATATGTTAAAAGAAGTAAAGCTGAGGAAGATTTAGAAATTACTATCAAAAGAGCTAAAGAAGCAGCTGATGTACGTAGTAATTTAATGTTAAATAGTGTTGTTCAAGGATCTACTTTTCCTGATTTAAGACAAAGCTGTGCTGAAGAGATTGCAAAACTTGATTTTGATATTTATCCTATTGGTGCTGTTGTTCCTTTAATGGAAATGTACAAATATAGTGATCTTGTAGATGCTGTAATGTACTCTATGAGAGGATTACCTGAAAATAAACCAAGACATCTTATGGGTGCAGGTCATCCTATGTTATTTGCATTAGCTGTTGCTATGGGATGTGATCTTTTTGATAGTGCAGCTTATATTTTATATGCTAATAAGAATAGATTTATGATGCCTGATGGTACACTTAAATTAGATGATTTACATGAAATGCCCTGTAGTTGCAGAGTATGTACAGAATATACTGTTGATCAATTACGTGATATGGATCAAAAAGAACGAAGTAAATTAATAGCTGAACATAATCTTCATATTAGTTTTGCAGAAATTAGACGTATAAGACAAGCTATCATTGATGGAGATCTAATGAAACTTGTAGAGTTAAGATGTAGAGCTCATCCATATTTATTAGATGGACTTAGAAGATTAAAAGAATATCAAGATGATATGCAGAAACTTAATCCTTCAAGTAAAAAAACTGCATTCTTCTACACAGGATTTGAATCACTTGCAAGACCTGAAGTAAAAAGACATCTTTATAAATTAAATAATGTAAAACCACGTAGTAAAAACTTAATTGTATTACCACATACAAGAAAACCATACAACAGATATGTCTACAAAGAATACTTCAAAAAATATGATGAGAAAATACCATCCTTTTACACAACAAATAATAATACAGAAGTTGACTATTCAAATAGTGATATCATAGTAGCAGATATTCCATTTGGTATTATACCATTGGGACTTGATGAATTTTATCCATTAGCACAAAATGGATCACCAGCTATACCTGATGAAGACTCTAAAATATTTTTAAAAGAAAAACTTGAAGAGTATATGGATCAATATTCTAATGTATTAATACAAAGAAAAGTTGTAGATAAATACTTAGACGAAAATGAATATTCATTAATAGAAGAACCTTTAACATTACCTGAATCACTTATTGATGATTTTACAAGACTCAAAGATATTGCTGATTATCAATTTGGACATGGAGCAGGAGATGTACTATTTGGTTTTGAACCAAATGCATTAAAAATTGAAAAAAGTAGGAAAACTAAAAAAATTAGACATGTATATGAAGATGATGAAATAATTGTCAATATGCGAGCTAACGATGGATTTTTAATACTATCTGATCTTGGAGCAAAAAGGTTACATGACTACTTTGACAGTCCACATATGCGAGTTGTAGTTTCTGAAGACTCAGAACCATATGCATTACAAGGAAAAAGTGTATTTAATAAATTTGTACTAGACTGTGATGAAAACATTAGACGTAACGATGAAGTATTAATCGTTAATAAAGATGATAAACTATTAGCATTTGGTAAATCATTACTATCTAGTTATGAAATAAAAGATTTTGACAATGGTCAAGCAATTAAAACACGTAAATGGAAAAAACCAATAAAATAATATGATGAGTTGTTTTGTATGACAAAAAAAGAATTAAAAGTTAAATCAATACAAAATGGTACAGTAATAGACCATATAACAGCAAATAGAGCATTGACAATACTAAATATATTAGATCTCCCTGATAAAGAAACATCAGTAATGGTTGCAATTAATGTAGAATCACCAAACATGGAAAGAAAAGATATTGTTAAAATTGAAGGAAGAGAACTATCCCAAGATGAAGTAGATAAACTAGTATTAGTAGCTCCAAAAGCAACATTAAATATTATACGAGACTATGAGATAATTAGAAAATCTCAATTACACCTCATGGATGAAATCAGAGGAGTTATTGAATGCCAAAATCCTAAATGTATCACAAACTCCAATGAACCTATTGAAAATAGATTTTATGTTCAAGAAAAAGAACCTGTAATATTAAGATGTTACTACTGCGAACGTACAATGAACTACTCAGATATCGAATCACAGCTATAATAAAAATTACTAGAACGATGATTCTAATGAATATAATACATGATAACATAATAATAAACACAAGAAATAACATAGAAATAATAAATATAACAAACAGTATAGATCAACTATTAAAAAAATATGATGTTCAAAATGGACTAATAACAATCTCAACAAAACACACTACAACAGCCATAATAATAAACGAAGATGAAGATGGTCTTAAAAAAGACTATTTAAATCTTCTTGAAAAACTAATTCCTGAAAACAATGATTATAACCATGATAAGATAGACAACAACGCAAGATCCCATCTAAAATCAATGATAACAGGACAAAATCAGACAATACCCATCATAAATAATAAATTATCTTTAGGTACCTGGCAAAGTATATTCTTCATAGAATTTGATGGACCACGAACAAAAAGAGAAATTAACATTACAATATTATTCTAATAAAATCATTAAATTAATATAATTTATCATATTAAATATTATTATATAATCACTAAAAAAAACAAAGGAGAAATAAAAATGGAAACAGTATTAATAACAGGAGCATCAGGATTTATAGGAAGTCATTTATGCGATAAATACTTAGAAGAAGGGTATAAAGTAATTGCAGTAGACAATCTAATTACAGGAAATGAAAAAAATATTTCTCACTTAAAAAATAATAATAATTTCAAATTTATAAAACATGATATTATTAAACCATTTGATATTGAAGAAAAATTAGATTTAATTTTACATTTTGCATCTCCTGCTAGCCCAATAGATTATCTTGAACACCCACAAGAAACATTAAAAGTAAATTCATATGGAACATTTAATATATTAGAATTAGTTAGGAAAAATGATTGTAGATATATTGTATCTTCAACTTCTGAAACATATGGAGATCCTTTAATACACCCCCAACCAGAATATTATTGGGGAAATGTAAATCCTATTGGTCCAAGATCAGTCTATGATGAAGCTAAACGATTTTCAGAAGCAGCATCAATGAGTTATTATAGAACATATGGTTCAGACATTAGAATATTAAGATTATTCAATACATATGGTCCTAGAATGAAAGTAAATGATGGTAGAGTAGTACCTAATTTTATAGATCAAGCACTCAACGGTAAAAATTTAACTGTACAAGGGGATGGAGAACAAACTCGAAGTTTTTGTTATGTATCTGATTTAGTAGAAGGCGTATCAAAAGTATCTACAAAACAAAATATTTCAGGAGAATTATTTAATTTAGGTTGTCCTGATGAATTTAAAATAATCGATTTTGCTAAATTAATATTAGAACTAATTGATACAAAATCCAAAATAATTTATACTAAATTACCTGTAGATGATCCAAAAGTAAGACAACCTGATATTAATAAAGCAAAAGAAATATTAAAATGGAAACCTAAAGTATCACTTGAGAAAGGATTACTTAAAACAATTAATTATTTTGAAAAAAATAAATAAAAAGTTAATATATTATTTCTTAACTTTTTTAGATATTACTCATATTTAACGATTCAATTTCTTCTTTTGATAATTTAATATAATTTCTATTTCTAAAATGTTTTATGAAAAAATTTTTTTCAAAAACTAAATTACATAAATTTGATAAAAAAATTACTTTTTTAAACTGTTTTTTAGAGATATATCTGTAAATAATTTTTGCCCATTTAATTTTTAAATCAGCATTAAAATTAATACAATCATTAATTAATTGGTATATCTCATTCAATATTTTCATTTGATCATCGTGACTTAAATTAGAACGTAACATTTCTCCAATTATATCTATCATCTGTAAATCTAACATTTTATTAATAAATTCTTGTTCATATTCTTTATTATACTGATTTTCTAAATTATACGTAATTTTAAATGCTTTTATTCTATCATTAATAATTTTTAAATAATTTTCATGAGTTATAGATTGAGAATTATCTGAAAAATAAACTTTAACATAACAATCATTAACATATTTTATTTCTTTTGCATTTAGACATAAAGTAACACCATATACTAAATCATCACATATTTGTAATTCTTCAGAAAAATTAATATTATTTTTTAAAATGAATTCTCGTTTAGTTATATCTTCATTACAACCAACCCAATTCCTATTACTTAAAGAATTATTAATATATTCTTTATTATCATATTGTTTTTTATAAAAATTATCATTGAATGATAATATTAAATTAGCTCTAACATGATCAACTTCTTCTTTTTCTATTTGTTGGTATAAAACTTTACAAGCATCTTTTAAATAAAAATCATCGGGATCTAAAAACATTAAATATTTACCCGTACTATTTTTTATTCCAGTATTCCTTGGTTTAGCTGGTCCACCACTGTTTTCTTTTAAAAATATTCCTTTAATATTATTATATTTTTTAGCGTATTCTTTAATTATTTTTTTAGTCCCATCTGTTGAATAATCATCAATTAATATTAATTCTATATTCTCAAATCCAATACTTTGATTCATCACAGAATTTATGGATCTTTCTAATAATATTTCTTGATTGTATATTGGAATTATTACAGATATTTTATAATTATTCATAAAAATAAAAACCTCTAATCATATTATTAAATATTATCTTTTTAATAAAATAAAAAAACAGAAATAAATTCTATTCTTCTTTTGGTATAAATTCAACTTCAAATGCTATTGTTGGATATTCTAAGTCAAAGTTTGTTAGTACTTCAGGGTGTATTTCTCCAAAGTATCCTTTGAATGTGAATGGTAGTTTATCATCTAATGGTATTGCATCAAATTTTGCACATCTTCCCATGATAAATGTTGGATCTTCTGAGTCATCAAGTTTCATTTCAAATCCCATATTGCTTACAAATGATTCTACTATTGATTTTATTGTTGTGAAGTTTGCATTTGAACTTATCATTGCTGCAGCTAATTTTTTTACTGCGTACATTTGTGTTTCTTTTTCTGGATCTAAGTATGCTACATCACCTATTTCAAATATTTTTTGTGGAAGATCTTCGTGTTTGTTATCTTCTAAGAACTCTAATAAACTGTTAATTAATGTTTTTCTGATCATTGTTCTATCTTGTGTGATGGGTTGAGCTACAGTTATTTTATCTTCTTCTATTGGTCTTCTGAGTTTTGTGTAGTGTTGTTCTTCACTTGTTAACATTAGACTTTTTATTTCTGTAAATGATAATCCTATCATTAGTTGTTCAACCAGTTTATCAAATTCTCTTTTTGGATCAGGTTGAGCAATAGTTGCTACTTTTGGAACTGCTGATGGTAAATCTCTAAATCCATATCCTAAAGCTATATTTTCTACTATATCTACTTCATGCAAGATATCAATTCTATATCTTGGTACTGTTACTTTTATAGTTTCTTCATCTATTTTTTCAGCATTAAATCGGATTTTTTCAAGCATTTCTACTATTTCATCAGCTGTTAATTCTACTCCTATTAGATCTTCTGCTGTTTTTGTATGTACTTCACGTACTTTTGGTTCTAATTGTGGATAAGTTATGTTGTCACTATCAGGATAAATTACTTCTAATGTTTCTATTGTTGCACCATTTTCAGCTAGGTTACATGCTATTATATTTAATGAATTTGTAACTGCTGTTAGATCAGTTCCTGTTACATCAATAAACAAGTTATTTGTATCAGTTGTGAGTTTTGTAAGATCACTATTTATAATTGGTGGCATTGACATTATATTATCATTTCCATCTACAATTAATGGATATTTTGGACAGTCATTTAATAATTTTGCATATGATTTTCCTTTTTCATGACTTTCTAATATCTCATTTAATGTTAATTCTTCTTCTGTATCAAGGGGTATGAATGATGTTTTATCAGGATCTCCTGCTTTGTAATAAAAAGGACCTTCAACTTTGTCTAAGTCATGTATTCCTATTGCTACTTTTTTCCTGTCTCTTCCAATTACCCAGTGTAAGTGTTCTTGGAATTCCATTAAGTTTTTTAGTTCATTATCATTTATGTTTATTCCTTTTATAATACAACTTGCTACATATGGTCTGATTTCTTTAAGTTCAGGATCTACTGTTATTGTGTTATCTGTTTTTTTGACATTATATTCAGGAATTCCTTTTTCGATATTTAGATATCCTTTTAATGCTCGTACTATTCCTTCTAGACTGTAATAATCTGGTCTATTTGGGAAGAATTCTACTTTAACATCTGTATCATCATATGATTCTACATCACTTGATATCATTGGTAACATATTTATTAATTCATCTTTTGGTATTTCTTGACCAAGTTGTTTGTTTAATTCTTCATATTTGAAGTTTATTACTGGCATTTTATTATCATCCTTTAGTATTTTTATTTTATTAAATTATCTTGTTTTTTGTAAATTAAAAATTTTATAATTATTTGTTAACTTTATAATGAATATATGAACATGAAAAAGAACGATTCAATTGTAAAATGTAATGCTCTATGCTCTAATGAATTCATTTTTATATTAAAGAAATTATGTGATAAATCTATAATTAAATGTATAAAACCTGCTAATAATCCAATTTCTATTGATTGGAATACTAGTGATAAGACTATAAAATGAAATATTGCTTCTAATACTTCATGTACAATCCATGTTTTAAATGATGATTTTACTATGTTATTAATTACTTCTCCTAACAAAATATAAAAATCGGAGAAAGTATGCCATACAATTCCGTGTAGTATATCTGAACACGCTAATACTACTGCTATATAGAACCACATTAATTCCATTGTATCACCATCTGTTTTTTGTATGTTATTTTAAAAAAATATTAACCTTTCTTTAATATACTTTATATTAATATATGTAATTGTTTATTATTATAATTAGATAATTATAATATAGTAATAATAATATAATAAAAAAAGAGATTTTAAAAAAATAAAAGTATATATTAAACTTAATATTTTATAATTTAAAATACATATTATATAATAGAAGAGAAAATAGAAATAAAAAAATAAAAATAAAGGAGTATTAATATTATGAAACCACCATGTGAAATAGTAGTATGGTACGTTATTCCATCAATTAGATCAAAATTAGCAAAAGAATTATTAAGTCAAGGAATGAAACAGAAAAAAATATCTGAACTACTTGACATAACACAACCTGCAGTATCACAATATATAAGTGATAAAAGAGGTCATGAACTAGATTTTAATGAAGAAGTTGAAGAAACTATTAAAAAACTTGCTAATGATATGGTAACTGGTTCAACAAAACCTAATGAACTTATTCCACGATTATGTGGAATTTGTCAAATGATAAAAACCGATGAAATTATTTGTCAATTACATAAAGAAAAAGTAGATTTACCTGAAGATTGTAATTTCTGTTTAGCTAATGATAATAAAGGCTGTATAAACTAAAAAATAAAATAAAAATAATGAAAGAAAATAAATAAATGATTAAAAGTTTGTATCAGTCTCTTTCATTGGTTTCCATTTTTTATCTTTTTCAGATAATGTAATCTCATCAATACCATCCAACGGCCAATCAATACCTATTTCAGGATCATCCCATTGAATACCACCTTCATCATCAGGTTTGTAAAAATCAGTACATTTATATGTAAATTCAGCCTCATCAGATAATACTAAAAATCCATGAGCAAAACCTTTTGGTATAAAGAATTGTTTTTTATTTTCTTCAGATAAAATAACTCCTTCCCACTTACCATAAGTATCAGAATCTTTTCTTAAATCAACTGCTACATCAAATACTTCCCCTTTAATTACACGTACTAATTTTCCTTGTGGTTGAGTATATTGAAAATGAAGTCCTCTTAAAACACCTTTTTTTGATTTAGACTGATTATCCTGTACAAAATCAAAATCAAGTCCAACTTCATCAAAGATATCTTTTTGATAGGTTTCCATAAAGTATCCTCTATCATCACCAAAAACAGTAGTTTCTATTACATAAACACCTTCAATAGATGTTTTATTAAAAGTAAATTTAGACATATATAATTATTTCTCCTTTTTATAAATTAATAAAGTTAATATTTAATAATATATAGTTGTTAATTAAAAAATTTGATAGTACAATTGTATTGTATGTTTAAAATACAAAAAAGAAATTCAAAAAAATCATTAAGTTATATGACTATTCCAATTTAATATATTAATTTTTTCTTTATCCGAAATTTTTTGATAACCAACGTTTCTGAACAGTTTAATAAATATTTTTTTATCAAATAAAAAAGCAGAAATATTTGAAAGGAAAATGGCAATATTATATTTCTTTTTTATTATTAAATTATTCATTATTTTAGCCCAAAAATGACTTAAATTTGGGTTAAAATTTTTTGAATAGGATTCTATTTTATACAATTTTTTAAGAATGCTTAATTTATTTTCATTAGTTGTGCTTGATCTTAAAAAAGATCCTATGATTTCTTTTAATTGATTATTTAGAAAATTATCAATTAATGTGGATTCTTCATCAGTCAAATCATTATTAAGCTTATTATAAATCATTTTAAATGTTTTAAATTGATCTGAAATAGATTTGATTTGATCATTTTTATGTGTCAAAGAACTAGAATTATCTGAATTATAAACTCTATTATAATAATCATTTAAATAAAATATTTTTTTAGCTTTAAGACATACATCTAGATCAAAGATGATATCATCTGCTACTTTTAATTCTTCTGGAAATTCAATTTTATTATCAATAATAAATTGTCGTTTGTATATTGTACCACAAGAAGTAATATTCCGTTCTGATTTATTTGTACTTAAATAATTCAGTTTTATAACTTTTGGAATTAAATATTCATTTTTAAATTCATGAATTTCATTAGCTTGAACAATTTCAATTGTATCATCTTTTTTTATTTCATTATATAAAATTTCACAAGCGTCTTCTAAATAATAATCATCTTGATCTAAAAACATTACAAACTCACCATTACTATTTTTAATACCTGAATTCCTAGATCTACTTGGACCACCATTATTATTATTAAAAAATATACCCTTAATATTTTCATATTTCAAAGCATATTGTTTTATTAATTCTTGTGTATTATCTGTAGAACAGTCATCAATAAGTAATAACTCAATATTTTCAAAACCGATTGATTGATTTATAACTGAATTAATAGCTCTTTTAAGATATTTTTCTTGATTATAACAAGGTATTACAAGCGAAATTTTATAATCACCCAAATTAATTACTCCTTTCCATTTTTTTAATGTATAACATCATATTAAATTAAGTAAAAAAAATATGACTTTTCATTAATAGTATTATATGTTTTAATTAATATATACCCTGTGATATAGAATATTAGACTCTGTAAAAAATTCAGTTGATATTTTTTCTTTATAAAAAGAGTGTTCGCCAAAATTTGTTTTTTTATTTTATGGTTATTGTGATTTTTGTGTCGTAGCTTTTTCTTATTATTTGGTTTATGAATTTTTGTAAAATTTTT
>CAYNSJ010000036.1:0-25681 GCA_964399835.1 uncultured Methanobacteriaceae archaeon
TAAAATTTTACCAATGAGCAATTTAGAATCTACAGTAAAAATTGATACTAACTTAGGTATCATGGATTTCCATGACTTTTTAATAAAACATCAATCAAAACCAGAAGTATATGATGTTATTTATTCTGAAGTAACACCTGCTAAAGGAGTTATTGAATCAATCGAAGAAAGTGAACAAGTAATTATTGGACCATCTAATCCCATTACTTCAATTAATCCCATACTTATTATGCCTGGTGTCAAAAAAGCTTTAAAAAATACATATGTTACAGCAATTTCACCTATAATTGGTAACAAACCATTCACAGGTCCTGCAGGTAAGTTTATGAATGCAAAAGGATATGATGTTAGCTGTGTTGGTGTAGCTGAAATTTATAAAGAATTTCTTGATCATTACATAATAGATAATAAAGATGAAATTTACAAAAATAAAATCAAAAATATCATACCCCACGTTACATGTAGTAATATAATCTTAAAAACAGAACAAGATAAGATAAAATTAGCTAAAAAGATAATTAAATAGTAATAAATTAAACAATAATATTTCTATTTAAATAAGATAATTTAAAATATAGTAAATATATCTTTTAAGATGTACATATTATAATTATATAATAAAAAATAGAACTTTATTAATTTCTTTACTATTTATCTTTTTATAATTTATGGAAATAAAGAATATTTTAAAACAAGAGAGTTTATGTGATTAAATGATACAAATTACCTTAATTCAAATAGATAACTATGGACCATGGACCGTAACACCTACACCCCGTGCAGAAGCAGATTTACAAACAATGCAATCTAGGTTATACGGAGACTTAGAACGTGAATTTGGGGCACATGGAGGCATAGTATTTTTTAATAGATTTGACAATTTAATAGCAATAAGTAATGGTATGGATTATGAAGACCATGCACTAATTCAAAGATCAATACGCAATAGATATCCAATCACCATAAGTATGGGAATAGGTACTGCTGAAACAGCATTAGAAGCACAAAAAATAGCAACAAAAATGGTGCAAAAAGGTGGTGGAGCCCAATCTGCTGAAAGACGTGAAGTTATTAACATAGATTCACTTGCAGATAGTGATAGTACCGTTCAAATCGCACATATAGATATAAATCATATAACAACAAGTTTAACTGACATAGAAACTGCATTTGACACATCAATAATTGTATATAATGTATTATACAATTTAATGATCGAATTTTCAAAAATTGGAGGATTATGCTTTTTTATTGGAGGAGATAATTATATGGCACCTTCCAATGGTATTAGTAAATCTGAATTACGAGAAGCTTTAAAAAGAGTTGATGAAAAAACTAATGTAACGTTAAAAGCAGGAGTTGGAATAGCACATTCTGCTGGAGCTGCAGCAGATCTTGCAGATTTAGGACTTGAGGATATACGAGCAGATCTTACTGATGATTCCATATTAATATTTACTGATGAAGATGACTAACCAATGTCATTATCTATTTACTTTTTTAAATAAAAACTTATTATTCTTTCATTAACCTATCGAAACTATTTACTTATTTTAATACAATTATATCACTTTAAATAACTTATTTTATTAAGGTATAACTATTAAAATCATAAAAAATTATTTTAATTAAATGATTATAGAAATTTATAAATAGAATTTGAATTATATTAAAAAAATAGATAACAAAAAAATAACGTTGGTGTAAAATTGAATGTCTTATCTGCAATGGCCGGTATAACCGATGGAGAATATTGTAAAAAATTCACTAAACAAAATGTTGATATTATTACAATTGGTGGATTTAATGCTGATCTCCAAACCTTTAAAGCAGGACTAGAAAATGGAGCAAATAAAAGAAAAGAATTTTTAACATGTCCCCATCATCTACCTGAAGATTTGTATGAACAATCTGAAATTATACATAATTATAATCCTAAATGGAATGGTTTAATATCTGCAAATATTAGAGCAACAAAACCTGAAGCATTTGAAACTTTAACTGATGTTAAAGGTATTGATATTATTGAAGTTAATGCACATTGTCGACAGATTCCTACTGTAACATCAGGAGGAGGGCAAGCTTTATTAGAAAATCCTAATATATTGTCAAGTATATTAGATTATTTAGATGATAAAATGAAAAAAGATGTAAGTGTTAAAATTCGGTGTAACGTACCAAATGTAAATACTTTAGAAATTGTGGATATTATCTCATCCCATAATGTTAAATATTTACATATTGATGCTACTAACCCTGGTATTGATACAGCTGATTATGATTGTTTAAATAAAATAAGTAACCATTGTAACATGCATATTATTGGTAATAATAGCGTTAAAACTCATGATGATTATGTTAAAATGCTTGATAATGGTGCTGATAGTGTATCAGTAGCACGTGCATCACTTGAAGGTGATTTAACAAAAATATTTAAAGAATAAAATAATATACCTCCTTTTTTCATTATTTATAAATTTATCTTTTTTTAAAATAAAACTTAATATAATGTTGTAAGTAAATATATAATTAATGATGAAAGATTAAGTAAAAATATTAAAATATTTTAATTTTTTATAACCTTTAAATAAAGCATTAACTTTAAAAAAGAGGAGTTGATACAATGGGATGGGAAAATGCACCTGCTCATGTATGTAGAGGTGGAGATGCTAGAGGATTAGCATTCTGTTGTCCTCCAGTAAAACCATGTCCAATACATGGTAAACTTAAAGAAATAAATTTAAGTCCAGAAAAATTTGTGAGTATTAAAGAAGAATTTGGTAAAAAAACTGACCTTGGTAAAGGTACAGGAACTTGTTTTGGATCATTAGTATGGTGTTGTAAAACATCAAAACCATGTCCACTTAGAGACACTGTATTACAATCTATAGGTATGTCTCACGATGAATATATGAGTCTTAAAAAAGAATTAGCAGCTGAAATATTAAAAGAAGCAGACGTTAAAGTAACTTATTCAGAAAAAGATGTAGAAGCTTTAGCACAAACATTTGATATATCCGTAACAGAAGCTAAAAACGCTTTAAGTGAATCTGGTAATGATATGAAAACTGCTATTAAAAACCTTAGATTAAAAAGTTTATAGATACTAAACTAATAACTGTATAACATAACTTAATTATAACCTTTTTTTATCATTTTTTTTAAATTATTATAAAAATAAATATTTTTAAAATAATATTATTTAGGAGATTAACTTAACATGGGATTAACTTCATTATTTTTTGACATGACAAACAAAAATGTATTAATTGTAGGTGCTGGTTCAGTTGGTATTCGAAGAGCCAAACGATTTATAAATGCAGACAGTAATGTATCTATTGTAACTCATTCTATTGATCCTGAAATAAAAAAAGTTTTCTTAGATAATGGAGTTAAGTTTTATGACAATAGTCAGTTAGATAATTTAATCAAAGAATGTGATTTAATAGTAATTGCAACTAGTGATCATGAACTAAATAAAAAATTAGCAAAAAAAGCTGAAGGGAAGTTAATTAATTGTGCAGATAATCCTGATTTAAGTAATATTATTGTACCATCAACATTTAATATTGGAACTGTAATTGTATCTTTATATACTGGTTCTAAAAGTCCTTTGATGGCAAAACAATTACGTAAAAAAATACAAGACAATATAACAGATCAAGATATTTTAAATATTGAATTACAAGAATATATAAGATCATTACTAAAAGATAATATTGATAATCAGCCAGAACGTAAAAAATATATGATGCAATTTGTTAATGATCCTTATACTCAAGAATTACTTAAAAGTGATAACCTCAATAAAGCTAAACAATATGTTAAACAATCAATAGAAAAATTATAAAAATAATAAAAAGTTTAGTATTATTTTAAAATAAATATATTAAAACCAATAAAATAACTGTTTAAAATCAACAATATAAATTTTAAGTATTACGAATTTAATAAATAATAAAAAGATAAGAATAATTACCATATTATTAAACTCAAACAAAAAAAAACTAACAAAAATCTATTCTAAAAATAATTCAAGAAAATAAGTATTATACAGAATATTAATTATTATATCGGAGAAATTAGAATGCTACTAAATATACGTGTAGACTACAAAATAGCAGACATAAAAACAATGGAAGAATCTTATGATAAATTAGATGAATTGAATAAAAAAATAAACCAAAAAATTGAAGTACTTGAACAAGTAACTTTAAGAACCTGTAACAGATATGAAATTTATTTAATTCTAAAAAAAGATGTACAAGTACCTAGTACTGGATTTATAGTAGAAAAAGATGATGTAGCAATAAACCATTTATTAAGACTAGCTTCAGGATTAGAATCAATGATTATGGGTGAAGATCAGATATTAGGACAAATAAAAACAGCACGTAAAAAGGCTATAAAAGAAGAAACAATAGGTCCAAAACTAGAAAAAATATTTACTAAAGCAATACACGTAGGACAATCTGTACGTAAAAATACCCATATCAATGAAGGTGGAGTATCTGTTGGAAGTGGAGCTGTAGAATTAATAGAAGAAAAATATGGTACATTAAAAGGTAAAGAAGTATTAATTATTGGAGCAGGAGAAATGGGAACAGTAGTTTCCAAAGCTTTACTTGAAAAAGAAGTACGTGCAATCGTTGTAGCAAATCGTACATATGAAAAAGCAGTTCATCTTGCTAAAGAACTTAGTGGATATGCAATTAAATTTGATAAATTAAATGAAAAATTAAAAACAGCTGACATTGTTATATGTGCTACAGGAGCTCCTCATCCAATTATAAGCAAAAAACGACTAGAAGAAATAAATCAAGCACAACTTGAAAATATGATAATGTTAGATTTAGCAAACCCTCGTGACATTAGCGAAGATGTACGTGAATTAAAAATTCCATTATATAACTTAGATGATCTTAGATATATAACTGACAAAAACAAAGCAAAAAGAGAACTTGAAGAAGTAAAAGCAGAAAAGATCATTGAAGAAGAAGATATATTGCTTAAAAAAGCATTAAGAGAACAAGAAATAGATCCTATCTTATCAACAATGAACATAGAAGCAGAAAAAATTAGACAAAATGAAATATCTAGAACATTCAATATGTTAAATTTACCAGAAAATCAAGAAGAAACAATAGAAAATTTAACACATAGTATAGTTGATAAATTAATGTTCAATATTATTAAAAATCTTAAACAAGCTGCATCAAACAATGATGAAAAAACAATTGCAAGTGCTTCAAACATACTAATCAAATATCAAAAAGAAGAATAAATTCAGTTATCTAATCTATTATTTTTAGAATGATTCAATTATTAAACTCCACTTTCTTTTTTTATCCCTTTGTTCTAACTAATATTCAAAAAAATTAATATTTTATTTTAAAAATTATAATAAAAAATTAAAACATTAATATGCTTTCCAAATTAATAGAGTAACTTATAAAAAAATATAATTATATCCTAATGATATAGTAATAAATAATAAGTTGTGTATAAAAAGGAGGCATACTTCAAATGTATGATAAAATATTACTACCTACAGATGGATCAAAAAATTCAGAAAGAGCAATACAGCATGCTGTATCAATTGCAGAACATGAAAATTCAGAAATAATAGTACTTAACGTAGTAGACAGTGTTTATTTAACCGGATTACCTGAAGAAGATCTTATAACAAAAACAGAAGTTATTTTACAAGAAGAAAGTGAAAAAGTAATTCAAAGAGTTTTAACTGTTATCAAAGAATTAGAAGAAAAAAATGAAATTAAACTCTCGGATAAAATAAAACTTACTCCTATGACAATCGAAGGTAATGCAGCAGATATCATTCTCAAAGTATCTGAAACAGAAGATATTGATTTAATAGTTATTGCAAGCAGTGGTAAACACATGCTTGATAGATTCTTATTAGGTAGTGTAACAGAAAAAACAGTGAGACATACAAAAGTACCTATAATGGTCATACCAAAATAAATTAAGTTCTATTAAGCAAAAAAGATAAATTCAATATCTTTTTTAATTTTTTAAATCCCATTAACTAACACATATCCACTTATTTTAAGAAATACTAATTTATTTTAATAAATTATTATCAAAATCCTTACAAACTTGACTATTTTAAATAAATTTTATTAAAAAAATAAAAGTAATAACTAACAAATAATTAAATATTATTGATTGATAATTTACTATAAAAATAATAAATATTTTTAATTTAATCTAACTATTTATTAAAACAAAATATCAAAAATTATTTCCTGGAGGGAACATATTGGCATATGAAGGATATCTAAAAGAATTTTTAGAAAGTTCAAACATTACAGTAGGAGATATCATAAAAGTAACAAAACCAGGTATAACACATGAAGGAATGTTACTTGCAAAACCTGATTACTCAAATAAGAATACTCTAATAATAAAATTAGGCAGCGGTTATAACATCGGAGTAGATGTAAAAGATTCAAAAATAGAAAAAATTGCAGATGGAGAAAAACCACATATAGAATTAGATCCTGTAGATAAACAAATATCAGAAGAAAAAGATAATATATCTATTTTATCCACAGGAGGTACTGTTGCAAGTGTAATTGATTATAAAACAGGAGCAGTACATCCTGCATTTACAGCAGATGATCTATTAAGAGCTACTCCAGAGTTAGTTGATTATGCAAATATTGAAGCTAAAGCTATATTCAATATTTTAAGTGAAAATATGAAACCAGAATATTGGATAAAAACTGCAGAAGCCATCTATAATGAAATAAATAATGGAGCAGATGGAGTTATTTTAGCTCATGGAACAGATACCATGCACTATACTGCATCAGCATTAAGTTTCATGATTGATACACCAGTACCTATAGTTTTAACTGGTGCCCAAAGAAGTTCAGACAGACCATCTTCTGATGCTTATACAAATTTAATGGCATCTGTTACAGCAACGAAATCAGATATAGCAGAAGTAACTATTTGTATGCATGGAACTGAAGATGATTCATATTGTGATTTACATCGTGGAAATAGAGCACGTAAAATGCATACATCACGAAGAGATACATTTACAAGTATAAACTTAGATCCATTAGCAAGAATTGAAGATAATAAACTTACAGTAACAGATAAAGAACAATCTTACATTAAAAGAGGAGATGTTGAACTAAAATTAAATAATTCTATCTCTGATAAAGTAGCATTAGTTAAAATGTTTCCAGGAATAAATCCTGAAATAATAGATGTATACATAGATAAAGGTTATGATGGAATGGTAATAGAAGGTACTGGATTAGGACATACTTCTGATGAAGTAATAACAAGTATTCAACGTGCAGCATCAGAAGATATACCCGTTGTAATGACATCCCAATGTATATTTGGTCGTACAAATATGAATGTATACAGTAGTGGACGTAGATTACTACAAAGTAAAGTCATACCCGTAAGTGACATGTTACCCGAAACAGCTTACACCAAATTATCATGGGCATGTGGACAGACAGATGACACTAACGAAATTCGTGATATAATGCAAACTAACCTAAAAGGTGAAATGGATATAACACTATCACAAGAATACTTTATAAAAAACTAACAGGAGAGATAAAACGTGTCTGATGATAAATTTGACTATAAAGAATTAGGACTAATGATGGGACTAGAAATACACCAACAATTAGATTCAAAAACTAAACTATTTTGTAGATGTCCAAACAGCTTAACTACTAAAGATCCCGAAAGAAAAATATATCGTAGATTAAGACCAACACAATCAGAACTTGGAGAAATAGATAGAGCTGCATTTGAAGAATCACAAAGAAATTTACAATTTGTATATGAAGCATACAACCACCACACATGTCTAGTTGAAGCAGATGAAGAACCACCTGCAGAATTAAACCAGGAAGCAGTAGATATTTCTATAATTTTAGCATCATTAATGAATATGACTGTAGTTGATGAATTTCATACAATGAGAAAACAAGTAATTGATGGAAGTAATACAAGTGGATTCCAAAGAACAGGAATATTAGCTACCGATGGTGAAATTAAAACTAAATATGGTAATGTAACAATAGAAACATTAGGTTTAGAAGAAGATGCAGCACGTCGAATTGGTGAAGAAGATGGAAAAGTAGTGTTTAGGCTAGATAGACTAGGAATACCCCTAGCAGAGATAACAACATCACCAGATATGTACCATCCATTACAAGTAAAAGATGTGGCATATCAATTAGGACAGATATTAAGAAGTACTCATGTGAAAAGAGGACTTGGTACGATAAGACAAGACCTTAACATATCAATTAAAGAAGGATCAAGAGTAGAAGTTAAAGGTGTACAAGATCTTGACCTTATGCCTACATTAGTAGAACGTGAAGTAGAAAGACAAGTAAACCTAATTGAAATAAGCAAAGAACTTCAAAAACGTCATGCAAAAGTAGAAAAATGTATTTATGATGTATCAATGATATTAAAAGATACAGAATCAAAAATTATTAAATCAAGTATAGAAGGACCTACCGGAGGAGTATTAGCTATAAAACTTAAACACTTCGATGGATTAATAGGAAAAGAAATACAACCTGGTAAAAGATTAGGAACTGAATTTTCTGAACATGGAAAAAAAATGGGTGTTACAGGCTTATTCCACACAGATGAATTACCAAACTATGGTATAACCCAAGAAGAAGTAGATTATCTCAGAAAAGATCTTATGTTAGAAGAAGATGATGCATTTATACTCGTAGCTGGTGAAAAACATAAAGCATACAATGCATTAAATGAAGTAGTAAAAAGAGCAAAACAATCCATTGAAGGAGTACCAGAAGAAACTAGAAATGCACTAGAAAATGGAAATACAGAATATTTAAGACCATTACCTACAGCAAGTAGAATGTATGTAGAAACCGATATTCCAACTGAAATGATAGATCCTGAACGAGTTAAAAAAATAGCATCTGACTTACCAGAATTACCTAATGTTAAACAAGAACGTATTAAAAAACAGTACAAACTTAGTGATGACCTTGCAGAACAATTAGTACAACGTAACAAAGCGGATTTATTTGAACAAATAAAAGAAGAATTACCAAATATGGATTCTACAAAAATTGCTTCAGATATTGCATATACAATCAAAGATTTAAAACGAGACAACTTTGATATTACAAAACTAACAAAAGAAGTACTTGTTGAGATATTCTCATTAGTAAATGATAACATAATATCTTCTGCAGAAACAGACATACTTTTCAAAGATGCATGTAATGATATCACACCTAAAGATTCCGTTAAAAATAACAATCTTGAAATGTTATCAGATTCTGTAGTTGAAGAAGGTATTAAAGAAATTATTGAAGAAAACAAAGAAATGATTACACAACGTAAAATGGGAGCTATGGGACCTTTAATGGGTAAAGCTATGGCTAAATTTAAAGGAAAAGCTGATGGTAAAAAAGTAAGTGGAATCATTAAAGATCAAATAATGTCAATAGTAAATAACTAAAATATTTACTAACTCTTAAACTCCCCTTTTTAAAATTATTCTATTTTTAAAACAGTAAACATATACAAAAAAAATTAAAAGAAGAAGATGAAAGTTTATCTTTTTAAATCTTCACCTGTTGGTGCATAAAATCTTGCACCTATAAATGTTGGAAGAATAGCACTTAATACTAGTACTCCAGTTAAGATACTATAAATATTAGAAGGTATAATTCCACTATTCAATCCATACATTGCTGCTACAAGACCAAATGTCAAACCAGTACTCATAACCATTGTAATATACATATGATTTTTAGATAACTGATGACGGCTCATTGTATAAACACCAATAAATTTACCAATTTGTCTAACAGCAAATATTAATAAAAATATTCCAAATGATCCTATTATAACAGGAATAGAAACTTTAGTTCCTGCAACTATGAAAAATATCGGTGTAATAACTGTAAATGCTACAGTTTGTAAACGACTAAGCATGTCATTTTTATTACCATGACTGAAATATTTAGACAATAATGCTCCTAATATAAATACAGGTAATAATGCTTGTCCTCCACCCAATGTTGCAAAGAATATTAATACAATTAATAATAGAAATACATATTTCAATTCAAGCTCATTACTTTTCATACTAAATGTTTGACTTTCAAATAAAGTACCTGAATATTTATATGAAAATAAAAGAATTATAACTGATGCTATAACAAAGTACACAGTATCCATTGTTGGTTTCATAAATATTATACTCAATGTTAATGCAGTAAATATATTTGTAATAAACGTAGATCCCATTAAAATTGTACCCATAAGATTATCAGATAAATTTCGATTCAATATTACTGAATAAACTATCGCAATAGATGTTTCAGATAATGCTGTTGAAACAAGTAATGCTTGATAAATTTCCCAATGTAATAAAAAATAACAATTAAGAAATACTAATATAAATGGTATAAAAAAGGACATGAATCCTATACCTACACATTTAGATAAATTATCTCGCAGTATATCCGTATTAATTTCAGTACCGCCTAAAAAGGTTATAACCATACCACCAATACCTGCTACATAAATCATCCATGATTCTGGTTGTATTAATCCTAAATTTCCAGCTATAAGACCTAATACTATTTCAACTATTGATATTGAAATACCCCATTTAATAGAAATCATACTAGCTAGTAATATGAGAATTGCCAATATAACTGGATAAATATCACTATACAAAATAAAAATCCTCCAATAAAAAAATTTGATAAAATTGTTGTTTCAAAAATAAATAGTAATCTAGAAAAAAAACCAGCATAATACTTAAATTTATAGCAATATATCTATTAAAAAAATTATAATAACTACATATACTTAAAACTAAGATTTAGTATTATATTACTATTTAAATAAAGATTTAACTATTAATAACAAAAAAATACTTGTTTAAATAGTTGATTAAAAATAGAAGTCATCATCCAGATATTCTGGCTATTAAAAGGTGGAACTTCATCACCTATATATAAATTTTTAATTTATTTTATTTAAAATTATTGTGCATGAAAAATAATTATAAATATCAAAAAAAGAAAGGATATAATAATTTATTAATCATAATTTCCTTCTTTTTGCTGTTAAATTCTCTAAAGGAATTTTATATACATCAATGATACTTACCACAGAATGATCAAATTCAAATCCATCATAACCACAATGACTTACTATTAAATCTAATGCATGTCCTGCATCTTCATCATTTAATATTTCTAAGGAAGATTGTGCCATGACACATTCATATTCACAAGTTATTGTACCATTAGAAGTTTTAACAAAATCTTCACATATATCCAATTCTACAAAAGCTTTATTTGATTTATTTATTAAATCATGTTTTTTTCCTTCTTTTGCTCCATGTATATAAAGATATATTTTATTATCAATTACTTCATATCCATAAGCTAACGGTACAATATAAGGGTATTCTCCATCATTTAATCCTAATCGTACAGTTTTACTACGATCAATTATGTTTATGATTTCATCAATATTAGTTACTTCCAATTCATCTCGTCTCAAGTGATCTCCTCATTTAATAAAATTAATCATATTTCATAATTATATATGTTATACTCTATATTAATGAACTATTTCAAAATAAAATTGAAGATTATATATAATCCTAATTAAAAAAAATACTATTTTAAAAGAATTAACCAAAAATAACCCAATTTATGACCTATTCTAACTTCAATCTGTCTTAATGTAAAAAAATAACAAAGTATTTAACAATATAAAAACAAAACAATAAACTTAATCTATTTAACTAAAAATATAAAAACCATACAAAAAAAATGAAATAATTTAAATTAATATCAATAAAAATATAAAATATAATAAAAATTTAATTTAAAAATAAAAAAATGGATGAAAAAGAAAATGTATGATATTATTATTATAGGCTCAGGACCTGCAGGACTTGCTGCTGGAATATATGCTGGACGTGCAACTTTAAATACACTTATTATAGATACTGCTATGAGTGGTGGAACAGTAAATAGTGCACCATTAATAGAAAATTATCCAGGATTTACACAAATTCCTGGACGTGAATTAATGGAAAATATGTCTAAACATGCTGAAGAATACACTACAATTAAACAATATTCAAAAGTTAAAAAAATAGAGAAAAAAGATGATGGTACATTCCAAGTTTCTACCAGAAAAGATGAATATCAATCAAAATTTTTAATACTTGCAACAGGTACATCCCGTAAAACATTAGATATACCAGCAGTTAAAGAATATGAAAATAAGGGATTATCTTACTGTGCTGTATGTGATGGATCCTTTTTCAATAGTAAAGATGTTTTAGTTATCGGTGGAGGAAATTCTGCAGCCACACAAGCATTATATCTTAAACGAATTGGAGTAAATTGTAGTATAGTTCACAGACGAGACGAACTTAGATGTGATAAAAAGTTACAAGAAGATATTAAAAAAATGAATATACCTATATTTTGGAATAGTGAACTTATAGACATAAAAGGTGAAGGTCGTGTTGAACAAGCTATTCTTTATAATAAAAATACAGACAAGGAAACAGTAGTTGACACAAAAGGTATATTCATTGCTATAGGTGATGATCCAAATAATACACTTGCTATTGAAAGTGGTGTAAATTGTAATAAATCAGGCTATATCATAACAGATAAAAATATGAAAACTAATATTAATGGAGTATATGCTGCTGGAGATATCACTGGTGGTTTAAAACAAATAGTTGTAGCAATATCACAAGGAGCAACAGCTGCATCAAAGATACAAGAACAAATTTAAGGACGAATATTAAGCGATGACACTTGAAAAAAAACTTTTTGAAGAGATATATAAAGATTTAAAAGAAGATTTTCCAGAAATAGAATCTATAATCCAACAAGAAGATGAAACCATAAAAATTACAGGAGATGATGATACATTATGGGCAGTATTTGAAACTTTGTACAATGGAGTAACAAGTATAGAATTTAATGCTGGAAAAGAAGAACAGCATTATCTATTAGTAATAATCTAAACAGAATCTAAAAAAAGAATAACCTTAAAAAACAAATATAAAATTAACCAAAAACATACAAAAAAAAGGTGAAACAATATGAAAATGAATAACACAAAAGAACAAATAATAAATGAAACACAACATCACCAAAGAATAATACAAGAACAAACAGAAGCAAAACTTTTAGTACTAAAACCAATAGGATATCCATTAGAATGCAACTTCTTAGATACTCCAGAAATAGAAGTATCAAACAAAGAGTTATTTGAAATATATGCAAAAGATCAATGGAGTGGATATAAAATACGCAAAGACCAATATCTTTTTGATCAGAAGTTAATTCCAGACTTTGCATTTCAAGTATTTGATATAAGACCAGAAAATGCATATATCACTAGTAGAACTTCAATAATCGTACTAAGTAATTCCGATGAAAATAAAAAAAGTATATTAGAGCCCATTACAATGCATAAAATAGATGATGTGATAGGACAAACAAAAGCAAAAGATAAAACAAAGATAATCACAAAATATTTAGAAAATCCGGATAGATTCAAACAGTGGGCACCTCGAAACATATTATTTTATGGAATGCCTGGAACTGGAAAAACCATGCTTGCTGAAGCTCTAGCTAATGAACTAAACATACCAATTAAAATGATAAAAGCAACTAGCCTTATTGGTGATCATGTAGGTGATGGAGCAAAACAAATACATCAACTTTACAAAGATGCACGGAAAAAAACTCCAACAGTAATATTCATTGATGAAATAGATGCAATAGCATTAGAACGTAAATATCAAGCATTACGAGGAGATGTAACAGAGATTGTTAATGCATTACTAACTGAAATGGATGGAATATCAAATAACAATGGAATAATAACTATATGTGCTACAAACAATCCAACATTATTAGATTATGCTATAAGAAGTAGATTTGAAGAAGAAATAGAATTTACATTACCTAATGAAAAAGAAAGAAAAGAATTATTACTCAAAAATATAGAAACATTACCATTAAAAACAAGCATTAGTATTAACAAACTAGTTGACAAAACAAAAGGATTATCTGGAAGAGATCTAAAAGAAAAAATATTAAAAACTGCATTACATAAAGCAATCACAGAATCTTCAGACATAATAACCGACAAACATATAAATTATGCAATAAAAGAAACAACTAAAAAGACATTAACTCCCGATGATATGTACGTATAATAAGTAAATTAATACTTTATTATACTTCATTCTTTTATATTGACCGTACATACATAATAATAACCATCTACTTTTTCATCAGTTCCCTCATCAAAAACAATATTATATTTTTTAGATTCTTCTTCAATATTTAGAACTAAAAATAATAAAACAATACCTATATCAATTCTATTAGAAGATTCTTTATTAAGAATATTAAATCTATTTTTTTGTTTACAAAATACATTTATAGAATCATAATTTCCTGTAAAATACCATGGTTGACTATTAATAGAAGAAGGAGCAAGTCTAACTAAATTAAAAATAGAATCCATACCTACAATATCAGTAATTTCATCAACAGATTTTCTTTTAAATTGATCTTTATGGAATCTATAAACATTTTCAGTTGTTCTTCCGAATACAAAAAAGATTACAAAATCTAAGTCAGAACTATTTAATAGTTTTTTAGTAGGTTTTGGAAAACCTTGCCAACAAGATCCAATACCTCTTAAAGAAAAGTATAAATCTAATTGTTCTAACATGAATCCAATATTTTCAAGATAATGCTCTTTTTTTTCACTAAATGCTGCAACATAAAATGGAGCTTCTTTCATGAAATGTTTATTTACAACTTTGCCACTAACTATTTTAAAGTCAACTTTTATAGAATCATCTAATGGTTTTAAATTTTTAATAAATTCATTAATTTCAGATAAATCAAGATGTTCATTTAGATATCTATTACGCGATACATCATAATTTCGAGTAGATTTCCTTTTTGTAATTTGAGTATACAGTTTATGATCAAACATAATTAATAATTTTATAACTACTTAAAATAATATCTTTTGATAATTAATAATTTTTATAATTTTATTCAATTAATTTATTATAAATCTTATCTAATTTCTCACCAAAATAATCGTTATAAAATTTAACAATAAAACCTATTACAATCGCTGCGAATATAGTTCCTTCTCTCACACCATACAATCCACCAAGAAAAACAAATGATAAAATTATACCAGCAATAACCATAGATGTATCAAAACAAGGTTTAATCTTCCCAAATTCTATATGTGATACATATGATATAGCTAGTACTATACCTTCCCCTGCTAAATAAATTAAATTAGCTTTAACTTCTAGTAATATACCAAATGCTAAAACGAAACAGCTTAAAATACATAAAATCCATTCGGATAAATAAGTTGTTACATTCAATCCATTAAGTAAAAATAAAGTAAAATCTGTAAAAAATCCAAAAAGAATAACTACAAATATCTGAGAAAGTTGATGTATCTCAAAATCATGCCTTAATAAAAGTATTTGAAGAAGAATTAATAAAGCATTAAACAATATTGTAAGTTCTCCAACTGTTAAAGGAAATGCTAAACTTAAAACATAAGGAATACATGAAATAGGAGTAGTGCCCAAGTTAGCTTTAATTGATAAAGAAACTCCTAATGCTACAAAGAATAGTCCTATAATTAACATAGAATATCTGACAATTCCCTCTTTAACTTCCGTTATATTACCTCCTAATTATATATAACTCCTTTTTAACATTTAAAGATTTAAGTAAAAAGTTAAATATTAATTTTAAATATAAATCTAGAAATAACAATTCAAAAGGATATATTTAATTAGACTAAAGTAAGAATAAGAATTATTTAATAAAATAAGCATTGGAATTTTAATAAAAACTGTATAACATATAACTTAAAAGTTATAACTAAATTTGATATAAAAAAAAGAGAATAGATTGGAAATCAATCTATTGTCCTACTAATTTAATTCCAGTCATTGCTGCAATTTCAGTGTTTAATGCACGAAGATCTGTAACATTAAAGTCACTTAAATCATTGTGACCTGCAAGTTGTGCTAACATTCTTGCTTCTTCAGTTATTGCTGAGATGTAATTAGCTACTTGTTCACCTGCTTCTGCTACATTCATAGTTCGAAGTTTAGGATCTTGTGTTGCTACACCTACAGGACATTTACCTGAAGAACATTGTCTACATCCGATACAACCCATTGCTATCATTGCACCAGTTCCTATGTATACTGCATCTGCTCCCATAGCTAATGCTTTTGCTACATCTGCACCATTTCTGATACCACCGGTAATGATTAAATCTACGTCATCTGCACCGATTTCGTTTAATGTTTTAACAGCTAATGCTAATGCTGGTAATGTTGGTACTCCAGTTTCTTCAGATACTATTTCTGGTGATGCACCTGTTCCTCCTTCCATACCATCGAGTGAGATTATGTCTGCTCCAACTTCATAAGCGATTTTTACATCTTCGTCTACTCTTCCTGGACCGAGTTTTACAATTATAGGTACTTCCCAATTAGTTACTTCACGAATTAATTCGACGTGTTCTTTTAATTCATCTTTATTTTGTGAATCTAAGAATCTACATGGACTTAATGCATCAGTTCCTTCAGGGATTTCTCTTATTTTAGCTACTTCAGGACTTACTTTTTCAGCTAATAAGTGTCCACCCATACCAGGTTTTGCTCCTTGTCCTATTTTTACTTCTACTGCATCTCCAGCATTTAAGTATTTTGCAGATACACCAAATCTTCCAGAGGAATATTGTACTACTAAATTGTCTGCGTATTTACGTTCATCAGGAAGCATTCCACCTTCTCCAGTGTTTGCTGCTGATCCTACTTTACTTGTTCCTAATGCCATACCAAGTTTTGCTTCTTTAGATAATGCTCCAAAGGACATACCTGCTACAAGTACAGGAGTATCAAGTTCTAGCGGATTTTTAGCAAATCTTGTACCAAGAGTTACTTTTGTATTACATGGTTCTCGGTATTTATCTACTGGTGCTACTGATGCTTGTCCTGGTAATATAACAATATCATCAAATTTTGGGTAAGGTTTGGATCTTCCGAATCCTCTTATTTTGTAGTTACCAGTTTCTGCTTTTTGTTGAATTTCTTCTATGGTTTCTTTACTCCAAAGTGCTCCTGCATCCATTGCTTTTGGTTTGATTTTTTTATCCATTATTATTTCTCCTTTTTGAAATTAAATATTTAATTTAAGTTTAATTTTTAATTGAGTTATATTTCCTTTTTCCGTGTTTATTTATTTTCCATAGAATGGTCTTAATTGTTCTTTGATGATTTTTGTGAAATCGTCTGCATTAGCTTCTATGTCATATTTTTCAAATAATGCATTTAATTTCTCTTTATCATCATCAGTTAATGCTGCTACTCTTGCATTGTATCCTAATTGGTAATCTCCTGCTATGTAGATTGTTCCACCTATCATCCAGTCACCGAGTTCTTTACCAGAATCACCAGTTATAATGATGTCACCATCTAACATATATAAACCTGCAGTTTTACCGATATTACCATCTACTAATACAGTTCCACCTTTATGAAGTTGAGCCACTCCATCTCCTGCATTTCCTTTAACTACGATAGTTCCATTGGATTTACCAAATCCTACTCCATCATTTGCATGTCCGTTTAGGATTATTTCACCTGTGGTCATGTTATCTCCAAGATATTTTCCTACACTACCATTAATTGTAATTTCTGATCCATCATTTAGTGCTCCTATGAAGTCACCAAAGTCTCCTTCTAGATCAAATGTAGCTTCTTCTTGAATTCCAACTGCGATTGAATTTAATCTTTCTGTGTTGGTTATTGTTATTTCTGTGTTATTTGCTTGTAGGGATTTTCTTATTTCGGTGTTTACTTCTCTTGTAGTAATATTTTCACCGGAAATTTCTTTTTTAGACATTATTTTTTTCCTCACATAATTTTATTACATTTATAATTTCATTTTATGTAATCTTACACACAAAAGGAAGAGTTATTTCAAACTTTTTCTTATATGAGCTCGTGTTTCAAGCTTATTATGGGATGTTTATTTTTCTCTTTTTTTATGTGGTATTTCTTATTTATAAACTTATTAATTTATAATAATTTGTAAAATAAAAAAGTAAAAAGTTACTATGAAAAGTATTTTATCATATACATCACTATAATTTTTTTATATATTTTAAAAGGACATATTTAATTTAATAAAAAATAGCTTTGATTATTTTAGTAGTTTCCTAAAAAATATTTATTTAAAAAATTTAGATAAATTCATATTTTATCAGAAGGAAATATCCGTTAGGTCAATTTAACATGTTAAATCATTAAAAATTAATACAAAAAAGACATTAAAACTACATCATTAATGAGTTATATTCAGTTATAACAAAATAATATAACATATTTATAACTATTAAAAGTTATAAAAGTGTTATAATAAATATAAAAAAATATAAAAGGAAGTATAATGTTCAACTTAATTTAATGATAATTTATAAAGATGCTCCATTTAGAAATATTTATCTTAAAAATTCAAATAAAATCAACATTATTAAAATTTATATTTGATTTAATCTAATTAATTTAAATCCATCTTAAAAGAAAATTCTTCTAATAAATCATATTTACTTTTTTATCTTTACTTTTTGATTTAAAAATTAAACCATCCACTTAATAGATTTAAACTAATTATTTCAAAGTATATATTTCTGATAAAAAAAATAATAATTATACTAACAATATTGAATATATATTAAAAATTATCTAAATTCTTATATAAATTAACAATTTTTAAGTTAGATTACAATAATTCTTATATATTCATAAAATAAAAAAAAAGTATTAAAATGATTTTTTAAAATTATTTATTAATTTATTCATATACACTTCGGCAAAACCTAATGCAATAAAAGATCCAATAGTATATCCCACAATATTTCCAAGCCATACTCCATCAAGACCCATATTCAAAACAATTGCAAATAAATATGAGAATATTAACGCACATATTACCTCTCTTATTATAGTAAGAAGCAGAGAAGTTAAACCTTTACCAACACCCTGGAATAAGTAGGTTGAAATTAATCCAATAGGTAATGTTAAAAACATTAACGCAAAATAACGTAAAAATACAACCATAGATCCATATATTCTAGTACTCTCAGGTGAATATGAAAATACATAGGCTATTTGAGGTGCAAATACAAATAGAATTATTACTGCAAATAGTGAAATATATGTTGCTAATTTTATACCATAACGATGTGCAACTTTAATATTATCATATACATGAGCACCATAATTAGCTCCAACAACAGATACTAACGCTGTAGATACCCCTACAATAGGTTCTGTACCAAACATTACAAGTCTCCAACCCGTTTCATATACTGCAACAGCATCACTATTAGCTACAAATAATACCATTATGTTCATTAATACACCAAGTAAAGACATTATAAAATATTCCATACTGGCAGGTAAACCTACATTAAGTATATCTTTAGTTATATTAGAATCATAACTAAAATTCATTAATAAAGGTTTTAAAAAAGTATCT
This sequence comes from uncultured Methanobacteriaceae archaeon, assembly GCA_964399835.1. Lineage (GTDB taxonomy): Archaea > Methanobacteriota > Methanobacteria > Methanobacteriales > Methanobacteriaceae > Methanosphaera. Next base: position 19,671 of record CAYNSJ010000036.1, read on the forward strand.
TTTTTTACATAAAACCAATAAAATAAAACACATGATACTAATGATAATGATAATAAAGTTGCATATGCTGCTCCTTTTACACCCATCTTAAATGTATATATAAAAATAGGGTCCAATACTATATTTAGTATAGCTGCTATTGCCATAGCATACATTGTACGAAGCGTATCTCCTTCAGCTCTTAATATACCATAAGTTGCATTAGGTAAAATTATAAAAATAGATCCTGCAAAAATAATAGTTGCAAAATCTAAAGCATAATTCAAAGGTTCACCTGTAGCACCAAAAAAGATAAACATTTCTTTTGAACATGCCAAAAATAATACAGTAACAACCAAAGAAAGAATACATGAAATTAAAATAGCATGTACCGAAGCATTATCTGCCAATTTTTTATCTCGTTGCCCAATATATCTAGCTATAACTGCAGTAATACCTGAACCTAAACCTACACCAACACCAGTTATCATAAAAAATATTGGTGTCACAAAACCTACTCCTGCTAATGCATCAGCACCAAGCCCCGCTATCCACATACCATCAACTATATTATATAAAGATGTGATCATCATTGAAATAATTAAAGGTATGGATAATTTCTTTAAAGCATTACGTGGATTACCCAATAACAAATCCACACCTTTTGTAGTTTTACCCTTTGAAAAATTATCATTTACATCTGTCATATTCATCAAAAACATTACTTAAATATCGAATAGAATTTTTAAAGTTATATATTCTTATTTTTATTCTTTAATGATCTTAAAACTTTCTTAATTATTTAATAATTTATATTATAATAAAAAAATATAATTTTCAAATTTTATATATATTATAATATAAAGAAATATAGGAAAAATAAAACATGAGTAAAACTGGATCAATAGAAGAAAGAGATCTCGTACATAAATTATGGGATTCTGGATTTGCTGCTATGCGTGCTCCTGCTTCTGGTGGAGCAACAAAAAAACCATTACCAGATGTACTAGCTGGAAATGGTAAATTATACCTGGCCATTGAAGTTAAATCTACTAAACAAGATCATATTTACATTGATAACTTAAAAATTGCTAATCTAATTGAATTCTCGAACATATTTGGAGCAATACCATATGTTGGGGCTAAATTTACTAGAGAACCTTGGCGTTTTATAAAATTAGAAGATTTACATGTTACTCGTAGTAAAAATTATCGTGTGAATAAAGAATTAGCTTTTAGTAAAGGATTAGAATTTGATGAAATTATTGGCGTTGATACACAAACCAAACTTATTTAAAAAAAACAAGTAGAAAAACTCTTAATCTTTTTTTATTAAATCATTTTAATTTATATATAAAAATCTCTAATTTTTAATACTCAACATTTATTTAAGTAAATAATTAGTAACCTTATAATTTTTTTATTCTTTTTTATTGAATTTAATAGTTTATACTTACTTCAAATAAAAGTAGACCAAGCCAAAAAAGATTATATTTTGTTTTTTATTTTTCAATTATAAATATATTAAAAAATAAGAAAAAGGATTTAATAAGCTATTTTGCAAATTGATATATAATTTTTAGAATATATTATAATCAAGAACAAAAACAGGAATATTTTGTTCTATTTAAAATAATAAATGGAAGTGAATAAACATATTAAATCATCCGAAGGGATTATATGTATTATTCACCACAGAAATGTGGGAAAGATTTAGTTTCTACGGTCTTGCAGCTATATTAACATTATATATGGTTTCTGCACTTCAATATACTATTTCTTTTGCAGCATTAATTTATGGAATATACACTTCTGTAGCTTATTTAACTCAGTTATTAGGAGGATATATAGCTGATACCTTTTTAGGTAACAGAAAGACTATGTATATTGGTGGATTTTTAATGGCTATTGGTCAATTCATATTAGCTTATAGTGCATCAATGTATGTTCCAGGAGTAGTAATACCTTTACATTCTTCATTTATATTTAATGCTCAAGAAATATCAATGGTCGCAGGATTATTATGTATCATGTTTGGTGCAGGATTTTTTAAAGTAAATATATCATCACTAGTAAGATTTTTATATAATGAAGATGATAAAAGATTAGATTCAGCATTTACTTTATTTTATATGGGTATTAATATAGGTGCTTTCTTCTCACCATTAATAATTGGTATTGTAATTGGTAATAATCATCCCGAATTATTTAAATATGGATTTTTAATTGCAGGAATAGGATTATTAATAGGTCTTATTACATTTACATTACTAAAAGATAAATATTTGGTAAATCCAGAAGGACATCCTATAGGTGTATATCCAGCTAAAAAAGAAGTAGATCCTAAATTAGTTGAAGAATTAAAAGAAGAACGTCATGGTAAAAATTTAAGTAAAGAAGAAAAGGATAGAATAATCGCAATTTTTGTATTAGCTGTCATTGCAATATTTTTTTGGGCAGCTTTTGAACAAACGTCAACATCAATTACAGTATTTACCGAACAATACGTCCCAAATATAGCTCCCGAACTATTTCAAACAATAGATCCACTTTCTATAATTATATTATCACCAATTTTTGCAGCTATATGGTTATGGTTAAGTAATAGAAATAAAGAACCCTCAGTTATAAGTAAAATGGGAATAGGTATGTTATTTTTAGCATTATCATTTGCTGTTTTATTAATACCTAGTTCCATGGTCGATAATGGTGCAAAATCAATACCTATTATAACATTGATTGGACTTAATATGATACAAGCACTGGCAGAAATATTTATATCACCAACAGGACAAAGTTTAGTTGCAAAATTATCTCCTATTAAATATTCTTCAATTATGATGGGTGTATGGTTTTTATCAACAGCAATCGCTGAAATATTAGCAGCATTTCTTGCAGGATTATATCCCGATCCAAGATTAGCTACTAAACCAACATTATTTGGAATAATACAAATCTCAAACCTTCAAACATTTTGTTGGATATTTATAATTATATCCATAATTATTAGTATTATAACATTATTACTGAGAAATAAAATTACAAAGTTAATGCATGGAATTCATTAAAATTCCATGACATTTAACTCTTTAATAAAAAAATGAATAAATAAATAAAGAAAAAATATATTAAACTTTAAAACAGTATATTATAATATGACACATAAAGAGTTTAAATATGATCTTTCTCAAAAATATGATATTTGTCAATCCTGTGCAATGCCACTTCTTAATGAGAATATAAAAGGTACAAACAAAGATAACAGTAAAAATAATGAATATTGTAAATATTGTTTTGAAAATGGTGAATTTACAGATGATTGTAATATAGAAGAAATGAAAAATAGATGTATTGAACATTTAGTAGAAAAAGGTATAGATAGAAACGAATCAGATATTATGTTAACCAAAAAACTTCCACAACTTAAAAGGTGGAAAAATCTTTAAAACTATTTTTTTAAAAATTTATTAATAAAAATAAAATGTAATACTTTTTATATAAATTACGTTACTTTAGAGAATATAAAATATAGTTTTAACTAACTAAGTTATAAGTAATAATTAACAAACTATTAAGTTAAAAGGTATTAGTTAGTTAATAAAAATTAAAAAGGTATAATTAAAATAAGAAGTATAATCAAGTATAAAAGGAAATAAAGGAAAATACTTAATTTTATAAAATATACAAAAAAAGTTATAATGTTAAGAAAAATATATTTATTTGAAAAAATAATATGAATTTATAGAAAATAAAAAAAATAGTTCTAAAAAAATATTCAAAAAAGTAATACCAAATTTAAAAAATTAAAAGTTTTAATATACTAAACTTTATATTTTAATCAATTAAATTTAGTAAAAATTATCATATTTTTTTATCTATCTTCTAAGTTAATCTGTTACATCATTTTCAATAGAATTTAATTTACTTTCATTTAGTATTATATCATTTACATTTTTTGAAGTTTCTTTCTCATCAGTTATATCTATATTCACCTTACGTTCAGGTGTTTCATCCACATCTACATCTACCATATACTGTTGTGTATATTTATTTTGTGCTTTTTTAATAATTTCATCAGCAGAATATTTTGCTTCTTGTATTGTTTTTGAAGTATCTTCTAATATTGCTTTTCCTGTTTCACTTTGGGATGCTTTTGTTAATGTATAACCAACTGCCACACCACCTACAAAGTATAAAGTTTCTTTTTTTATAAGAGATTTAAGTAGTTTTTTCTGTGATAACATATAATACAACCTAATTTTTTTATTATTAATAAAATATGTATATATTTTTATGAATAATTAAACTTTTGGGGATTATTAAATTATTTATTCAAAAAGTATATGGAAGAATATAACAAGAAATATATTATAACTAACTAACTTTTAAATAATAAGTTATTAATAAAAAGTTATTATTAATTAAATAAAAAGTTATAATTAACTAAATAAAAAGTTATAATTAACTAAATAATATAAAAAGTGAATAAATGAAATAGGTATAATAAAAAGATTATTAAAAAAATAATAAAAAGAGGAATTAGAAATTAAATTTTTTTCCAGAAGCAGTTCGTCTATATTTACCGAATTCAGTAATTTGTTTTAATTGATTTTTATCAAAAACGGGTCCTTCTACACATACTCTAGAACCTGTATTATCAACACAACATTGACCACAAATTCCAAGTCCACATTTCATATATCTATCAAGAGATATTTGACAATCAACTTTATATTGTCTACTTAATTCATAAAGTTTATACAACATTATTTCAGGACCACAACCAATTATTAAATCATACTGCTCAGATTTTAATAATTGTTCAGCTAATTGTGTACTGAAACCTTTAAAACCTTTAGTTCCATCATCAGTACAAATATGTAATTTACAATTCAATTTAGAAAATCTATCTTCAAATACCAATTCTTCTTCAGTACTTGCAGCACAGATTATTTCAATATCAGTTAATAAATCAGAATTATATTTTTCAACTATTGATGCTAAAGAAGCTATACCTGATCCACCACCAACAGCTAAAATTCTTTTATATTCTTTAGTCTCGTATCCATGACCATAAGGACCACGAATACCAATATAATCACCTTCATTTATATTATCATACATATTATTTGTAAAAGGTCCTGCTTTACGTACTGTTATTCCAAGTAAATTATTCTCACGATCAATTACAGAAATACTCATTGGTTTTTCTGTGTTTAAATCCCATACCATTACAAACTGTCCAGAATGTATATCATCAGTTATTTTCCATGGAAATATAAATGTTTTAACAGTAGGTGTTTCAATAATTGTTTTTTTAACTTTTACAACTTTTGGAGTCTCATCATCATATATATTTTCTATCAAGTTAATTCACCATTACCTATCCTTTTATACCCTATGAGATAATCCTACAATCTCATTCACATTTTTGTATCCATTTTCAGTTAAGAAATTAGTTAAGTCACTAGCTATTTGTTTAAATATTGTAGGCCCATAATACATAATAGAAGTTCCTATTTGTAATAAACTAGCACCTGCATATAAAAATTCAAGAGCATCTTTATAATCTTTTATTCCACCTACTCCAAAAATAGGAATATCTACATTTTCATAAACTTGATATACACATCTTAATGCTATTGGTTTTATCATAGGTCCAGCTAATCCACCAAATTTATTATTTAATATTGGTTTAGCAGTTACTGGATCAATTCTTAAACCTGGACCAACACTATTTATTAAAGTTAATCCATCAGCCCCACCTTCTTGAGCAGCTTTAGCTATTTCTGTTATATCAGTTACATTAGGTGTTAACTTAACTATTATTGGTTTCCTTGGCATGACTTTTTTAACAGCTTTGACAATATTATATGTGATATCAGGATTAGTTCCAATATTAGATCCACAACCATCTTTAGCATGTGGACAAGATACATTTAATTCAAAAGCATCAACTAAATCAGCGGTCTCAATAGCAACTTCAGAAAATACATCTTCTGAATTTCCATAAATTGATGCTATTACTGGTG
>CAYNSJ010000037.1:0-4102 GCA_964399835.1 uncultured Methanobacteriaceae archaeon
TTGTAAAATCATTGTTAATCCTACAAATACTTACATAATATTGTTTATTATTATTTAACTTATTTTTTAAAATTAATCATTGATGAATTTAATTCTTCTTCAACAATGTTTAAAACTGTTTGAGTATATGTTCTAATTACATTTTCTTCTTTTAATAATAATTTTATAAATTTATTTAATTCGGTTGTATTTTTAAATTTAGCAATTAATATTGCATCAAATTGACCTGTTACATCATATACTGCCAATAAATTATCTTTATATGGTTCTTTATATGTTAACTCTTCTATAGTTCCACCTTTTATTTCAACACCAATTATAGCAGTTAAGGTATAACCTAATTTTTCATGATCAATAACAGGTACAAATTTATTAACAATTCCAGTTTTTGTTAGTTTATCTACACGATTATGAACTGTTCCTACTGATACTCCTAATTCTCTTGAAATTTTTCGATATGATTTTCTACCATCTTCACTTAATAATCCTAATATTTGTTTATCTAAGTCATCCATACACATGGATATATCTTTTACATCATCGTCATAATTTTCGTATTTTTCTCCCATTTGATTCCCTTCCTATATAGCTTGATTTTTAGACTAGACAAATATAAATTATTACTTATTTAAGAAAATAAATCGCCCTATTCATTTTATTTTTTAAAAAGTATTATATTCAATCTGTTATACTTATAGATATATAGTTAGATTATATAAATGTTATGTATTATTTAAATAAAAAACCACAATTTAATATAATATTGTTAAAGTAATATTATTGTTTTTAAGATATTGTTTAAATATTTTTATAATAAATAGCAAGTTACTGAAATTATTTAATCTAAGAGATTATCTAATAATCCATTAAGCAATATAGAGAATAAATTAAACAATATAACAAGAAATAACAATGTTTATAAAAAAGAAACATTTTAAATAAAATTTTAAGAAGATATTATAATAAGAATATATATAGTTCTTTAAAAAAATAAAATATTAATAATAAAATTTAAATAATTATCAATATACTAAACGAATATTACATTTTATTAACAAATAAAAATATTAATAATTAAAAAAAATTATAATAATAAAAAAAATAATAGAGATATAATAGAACGTTATAAACGGAATCTTAACAATTTTAAATATAATCTTAGATTCCCTAAAAAAAATGTAAATGATAATGGTGACATAATAATGAAATGGTATGTAGCATTCATAGTTGTCATTCTCTTATTATTAGGAGCTATTTATGTATCATCCTCATCAAATTCTTCGGATGTACAACCTTTAGGAAGATTAGCCTTTGTAAAAATAGCAAATCCTGATATGTATCCTGAGCATGTACATGCTAATTTATTAGCTCAATATGCTGAAGAAAGAGGATCTAAATGTGCATTAGTACTGCATTATGCAGGAAGTTCGAATTATCGTAACTTTGAAAATGGTAATGTTTATATCATCGAAATGGCCTTCATGGATCAAGCAGGAGCTCAAGTAAACATCAATTGGAATCAAGTATTACAATATGGTTTATTTGGTGTCCCTGATAATCAATGGGATTATAAAGTTGATGGTACAATATACGATAACTATGATGATGCTTGGGCTAGGGTTATGGAAATGGCCAAAGAACACGGACAAGAAGGACCAATGCCTATGGTATGGCACGGAACTGTACGTCAAGGTAGTATTTTCATAAATCCTGGATGTGGTTTCCCATTATATTATCAAGTATGTTGTAAACAATTTGGACATATAGGTGGAATATTACATGCTGCCTCAGGATCATTATTCCCTTATTTCAATGATCCGTATAGAACATTTGAAATACAACATTCCTCAGAGTTACAATATTATTACACACATAATATGTTAAACTATGAATAAAAAAAAACGAGAAAAATAATAGTGAAATATCACTATTTATATTTTAAATTTTTTAAAAATAAACTCCATATAAAATCTTTTTTTAAATAAAAAAAATATAATAAAAATAAATTTATTTCATTGTTTGTTCTTTGACATCTAATACGAGTTGTTTTAGTTCAGGTAAAGGTATATCTGTTTTTAAACCAGTTGGTTTAAAATGAGTACGAGATATAAAATATCCCCTAGATTTAACCTCTTCAATTACATCATCAATCTTTGGTGAACTTATTTTTAGTACTTTACATATTTTATGAATATCATAAAAGGATATAGGTCCTTCAGCTTCAGCCAAACAGGTATTAAACAATTTTTCTAGTTCATCTTTAGTATTTAATTCTAAATTTTGGGATGTTTCTATCATATTATTTAAAAATTCTTTATCTATTATATTTCCTAACCATAACGGACCAGCATATTTAAGTTTTTCACCACAATCAGGACAATATTCAGGCATACTAACTGCAAAACCATCATGAACTTCTCTATGTAAACATTTCATACAATGCCCAATATATCCTATGTTATCTAATGATTTATTGGTTTTTTTACCACCACGTTTTACCGTTGCATATACTCTCATATAATGTTCTGTACTATGTGAAAACAATACATGTATATATTTTTGATGTATCGCAAATGTTCTTGCAATAAATGCTATTAATATTCTTATACCATTTTCATGACAATATTCTGTTTTTTGTGGTTCTGCACTATATTTTCTAAGACATGGATCATGATATGTTCCACATAATGCAGAAGTATCTGTAGCACTTATACATATTAATCCACCAGGCCTTATGTTAGCTGCTGTTGCTTCTGTAAACATAGAAGGGGTTCCAAAAGGATCAATATCTACCACATCGAACATTCCTTTATTTGAATGTAAAAGTATGTTTGCATCATTTTTTACTACTTCAACATTTGTAATACCATTAAGTTTCATGTTATTTTTAGCAATATCAACTGCTAATGGATTAACATCACCTACAGTTATACTATCCGTTCCTGGTATCTCTTTAGAGTATCTAGCTCCTCTTATACCAGTTCCACCAAATGCATCACATATTGTTATATTATGATCTAATTCTTTTCTATACTGATTTATAACAACAACTGATATATCCCTATTTAATTCCATGACAGGATTATAAAATACAGGTGCTTCAGATGATACTTTTTCAAAATCTGGCACTACTATTTCAACTAATCCTTCTTTTATTCTATGTGTATCCATTAATTTACATCCTTAATTATTATTAAATTTATTTTTATTAAATAATTCTTTTTAAGTTAATCTCTTTATTTAATTTATATAATCCAAATGATAATAATATTTATACCATAAAATAAAAAAATATAATTAGATGTATACTTATTAAAAATTAATATATCCAACTTTATTTTAACTAAATTTAACTAAATTATAAAATTACTAAGTTTTATAGGATCTAATCATCATATTAATCCTAATCTAATTACCAAACTTACTAATTAATCAATTAACAAGAGGAAAATATATGATAAACATAGCAAAACCTGTCATAGGTGATGAAGAAATAGAAGCTGTAAAAACAACAATGAAATCTGGAATGCTTGCACAAGGTAAAAATGTAGAACAATTTCAACAAAAATTCTCAGAATATTGTGGAGCTAAAAACGGAATAGCAACCAGTTCCGGTACAACAGCACTCCATACAGCACTACTTGCTGCAGGAGTTGAAAAAGGTGATGAAGTAATCACAACACCATTTACATTTGCAGCTACTTCTAATTCTATATTATACTGTGGTGCAAAACCTATATTTTGTGATATCACAGAAACATTTAATTTAGATCCGTATAAAGTAGAAGAACTTATAACTGAAAAAACTAAAGCAATAGTACCAGTACATTTATATGGACAAACAGCAGACATGAATCCATTAAATGAAATAGCAGAAAAACATGATCTTAAATTAATTGAAGATGCATGCCAAGCACATGGTTCTGAATATTATGGTAAAAAAGCAGGATCTTTAGGAGATGCAGGATGTTTCAGTTTTTATCCAACCAAAAACATGACTACTGGTGAAGGTGGAATGATTACAACTAATGATGAAGAATTAGCTGAAAAAGCAGCAATGATCAGAGCTCATGGTGAAAGTAAAAGATATCAACAAGAAATA
>CAYNSJ010000037.1:4112-24112 GCA_964399835.1 uncultured Methanobacteriaceae archaeon
TTAGGATACAATTATAGAATGACAGATATTGCAGCTGCAATAGGATTAACACAAATCAATAAATTAGATAAATTTAATAATCAACGAAGAGAAAATGCAAGCTATTTAACTTCACAACTTGAGAATGTTAAAGGAATCAAAGTACCTTCTAATCCTGAAGGTCGAAAACATGTATTCCACCAATATACTATACGAATAGCTGAACATAGAGATAAATTCCAAGAATTCCTTACAGAAAATGGTATAGGAACTGGTATCCACTACCCAATAGTACAATATAAACAACCATATTATCAAAATAATGGTTACACAGGAAATTGCCCATTAGCAGAAAAAGCAGCAAGCGAAGTATTATCAATACCAGTACATCCATCATTAACTCGTGAAGATCTTGATACAGTTATTGATGTTATAAAACAAGGATCAGAAAAATTATTACAATAAAACTAATCTATTTTTCTTCTCCTTTTATTAACACTCATTTTAAATAATTATATAAATAATTTTAGGAAATAATCATGATAATAAAACAGGACAAATTCAATGAATATGTACAAAATAATGTGTTTGATACTTTAAATAACTATGGCTTAATTAAAAATAATGAAAAAATAATGGTTGCAGTATCAGGTGGAAAAGATAGTATTTTAACACTACATATGTTAAAAAAATATCAAGATCAAAGTAATATTAATTTTGAGCTGAATGCTGTATGTATTGATGAAGGTATAGCTGGTTACAGAGATCATGGAATTGAACTTGCTAAAGAAAATTGTAATAAATTAGATATTCCATTAGTGATATCTTCATTTAATGATGAATGGAAACATGATTTAGATGATATAAGCAATTTATATAAAAGTACATGTATGCCTTGTGGTGTTTATAGAAGATACCTATTAAATAAAATAGCAGATATGTATAATTCTGATAAGATTGCAACAGGCCATAATCTTGATGATGAGATTCAATCATTTCTCATGACTTTTGCACGTAACGATCAAAATAAATTTCCAAAATTCACACCTATTCTTGATCGTATTCATGAAAATTTAGTACCACGTATTAAACCATTATGGCAGTTACCAGAAAAAGATGTTGGAACATGGTGTGTAGTAAATGATGTACCCATCCATAAACAAGAATGTCCTTATTCAACTACTTCATTACGTGCTGATGTAAAAAATTTCTTAAATAAATTAGAAGAAAGAATGCCAGGTAGTAAAAAAAATATATTTAATTCATTTAAAAAAACATTTAATCTTCCAAAAAAAGAAGTAAAATTAGTTAATTGTGAATTATGTGGACAATCTACTGCATCTAGTCCCTGTAAAGCATGTATTATGACAAAAGAAATAGAGAACATGTTATAATTCATTAGCTGTTTTAAAACATGTCCCTCCATGTATTTCTTCTTGTAAATCCTGAACTCCTTGTATTGCATCTTGGTTAGTTTCAGCTATTTTCAATATTCTTCTTTTTTTTACATTTAATACTTTTCCACATGTACATTTTCTAGTTTTTGATGTATCTTTAGCGTACAATGCTCTTCCACAATCACATCTAAATATTAAATAACTCATATTAATTATTCCTTAATTTATTATCCCCATATCATACTTAGATATGGTAAAAAAACATTTGTTATTACAAGTAAAAATCCAATACTACATCCAAGATTAGTACCTATTACAACAACAATTACTCTGACCAATTTATTATGCCAGAAATCACGTAAGGTTTCACAATCAGATAATTGATGAACATCTTTCATTCCAACATGTCTTAATTTTCCTTCAACTATACCAGAAAACCATCCTGCTGCTAATAATGGATGAAGTACTGTAACAGGAGCTACAATAAATGCAACTAATGCTGATTGTATTTTAGATCCTGAAAGTATTGATCCAATAAATGCTCCTCCACCAGCAAATATCAAGAAGTTTAACAATCCACCTTCTATATTAATTCCTTTCATATATGCTATTACAAATATAACTACAAATAATATAGGTATTAAATATAATAAAATTTTAGATATGGATATTCTTGGTTCTTTTATCTGATTAAGCTCATCAATGGGGGGTATCGTGTCCGGATTAGTTAAATATTCTAAAATACCATTTTTATGTCCTGCTCCTACAACTGCTACAACATTATTATTTTCTAAACTTTTTAGATTATATGCCATATATGCATCTCGTTCATGGACCATTGCATTATATCCACCCGGTGAAGCTTCTTTAAAAAGATTCATTGCTTCTTCTATTGTATCTTCTTGTTTTAATTCTTCAACTTCTTCTTTAAGTTGTTCTTCTTCGTCATCACCCATAAAGAAAGATTTTATTATTGCCCATATGAACGATAATTTTTCTCTCCAACTCATTCCTTTTATAGTTCTTTTTAATGTTACTTGGATATCTCTATCTATTAAAGCTACATTTGCATTTACTTCAGAAGCAATTTTTGCAGCTTCTATCATTTCAGATCCTGGTTTTACACCAACTTCATTTCCCATTTTTTGTTGCATATGTGCTAGTACACTACTTACTACCGTAATTGTTAAATTATTAGTTTTTAATGCTTTTTTCAAATCTAATTTTTCTTCTCTTTTTATTCCTAATTTTTCATTTATCAAAGTATTATATCGATTCGTATCTAATTCTATTGCTACAAGTTCTGGTTTTTTCTCATAAATAGTTTCTCTAACAGTTTTTACACTTTCTTCTGAAATATGAGCTGTTGGTACTATAACTAATGATGGCTCATGTATTGGTTCTATTATAGTTTCATTTTCTATTTCTTCTTCTAGAGTAATTTCAGAAACATTATCTTTAATATTTTCAACAGTTATATCTGTAGACTGATTATTAACTTCTTTTTCTATTGTTTCTTCTGATTTTTTTTGTATTTCATCATAAACTGTGGTATTTTCATTTGTAGAATTTTCTGTAGTTACTAAATTTTCATCAAGATTTTCTTTGTTTGAATTGTTTTTTTCTATTTCATCAAAATTTATAGGTTTTACTATTGGTGGTCTAAAAAATACTCTTTTTTCTTCTTGTTTTTCTGTAGTATCACTGTTATTAATAGTCTGTGTATTTGATTTTTCAAAGTTATCTTGGTAAGTTTCATTTAATTCCGTATTATTTTTCTGAATATTATTACCCTCCTTTTGTGTTTTGTCAATTGAATTATCTATCATTAGTATCACTGTTTATAATTTAATTATTATCTTTTAAAATTATATAAAAATTAGTATTTATAATAATTGTTTGATAAAAAAAAATTAATTAGAATTAACTATCATGTGTTTTTTATATATAGGTACATTAGATGATTTATTAATTTGTTCACATACTATTATATCTTTTGCAGCATTTAATAATCTTAATTTATTTGCACTTATAGAAGTATCTATTAATTCTACTGCTTTATTTTCATCTTCTGTTAATAATTGAGCTACTTTTGATGTTTCATCCATGAAAATGTCTATATTTCTTTCTTTAGCTAATTTTAAAATATTATTAATTATTATCCCTGCACCAATACAATCTTCTATTGCAAATAATTCCCTTCTACCAGCCATAACTAATTCTATTTCATTATCAGCCATTTCTAATGCTTTTTTTGCTACAGCCTCAGCATTTATAGCTGTACCTATAAGAATTTTTGTATCTGGATTTTTATTTTTTATATTTTCTAATACTTTTGTTCCATTGGTTGTTTTAAGTATTAATGTATTTCCAGAATATTCTTGTACTGTTTTTGGAGAATTAGATATATCAAATCCTTCAATTTTTGATCTTTTTTCTTCTCCTGCTAAAACTGCATCATATTTTTTAGCTAAACTAAAAGCTTTTTCTATGTTATTTACAGGAATTATCTCATTAAATGTATCTAATGCTACAGTCATTGTTGTACTTGCCCGTAATAAATCTATTACAATTGCTAAGTCTGATGTGTTTGAATTGTATAGTGTTGATTTTATTATCATGTTTACCCATTTTTATTTTTTTTTATTATAATCTTATATTTAGCTTATTAATTATTTAATTATGTTTTATAACGAATAAATATGAACATTCATAAATAAATAAAATATAAAACTCAAGATAATAAAAATTAAAATGATATCATTAATAATTTAGAAAAAATAGTTTTATAACATAAAATATTTAAAAAAATAGTAGTAAAAAAAACTTAATTAGATAGGCTTATCCAAATTAGATATCTAATTTATAATATAAGTCCCTATCATGTTATTAAAAAATTTATTTATTAATTTAATTATTGATTATTATTTGATAATAGTAATAAGTTCTTGAATTTATAATTAGTGTAATATTAATATAAAAATAAGATTCTTTTATTAAATTATATAATAATGATCGAATTAAAATCCGTTAAAAAGTACGAGCTTATTCGTCTTTTATAACTTCAGCAAATGCAAATTTACTTCTAACTGCATTTATTTTAACTTTTACTTCGTCACCTTGTTCTACATCAGGCACAAATACTACAAATCCTTCGATTCTGGTAATTCCGTCTCCTTCTTTACCTACATCTTCAATTTTAACATCGTATTCTTCGCCTTCTGCGATAGGTGCTGTATTTACAGGTTCATCTTCAAACAAAATTATTCACGTCCTAAGATCATATTTTTTTATAGTAATGTTACTATATTGATCTTATAATTATAATTTGATATAACTTAATAATATACCTATCGATAATTAATGTAAAAAATATTGAGAAAAAATATTATAAAAAATATTTTTTAAATCATTATAAAATAATATATTATAATAGATAAAATTTAATGTAGATAAAAAAATATTAAAATATTTGTGTTAACATGAAAATTATTACAACACCAATGTGTAAAGAGATACTTGATATTGCTGGAATTAAAGAATATAAAGTTGTAAGACCAGATAATATAAAAAATGCTGATATTGCAATATTATTATCAGAAACAAAATCAGATATTCCTACAGTTAAACTGAAGTTGAATACATTTAATCAAATATATAATAGTATAATAGAACTTCAAAACAGATTTAATACATCAAATCTAAATAAAAACAGTATAAATATATTAAAAAATTTAATTAATGATAATAAAAATAAAATTAATACAAGAAGTAATATAAAAGTTAAAGTATACACAGAATTTCTTAAAGATATTATAAATGATATGGGCTTTACAATAGATGATAATGAATATGAGTATATTGTAATTCCTGATTATATGAAAAATGACTTTAACAAATATAATAATATAATATATATCCCTTCACACAAAAATGTATCAAAGAATGCAATTCAACGAGCAAAGGATAGATATGAGATATTGGAGGAAAAAATATGTATGAAACCATGACATTTACAGGTGGAGTTCATAAACACGATGAATTAGAAGAATTAATCGAAGATCTTGGTGGATTTATATTACAAAAAAATGACCAACAGATGGATATAATTATTACATTAGCTGTTCCTGAAGAGGATACAGATAAAGTAAAAGAAAAAGCTAAAGAATTATTAGGTGATATAGAAATTGCACCAATGGCAAGTACTGAAATTGCTGTTGTTTCACCAACTTTAGCACGTCAACATTTACCGCATGCTGCTTGTGATATAGCTGAATACTTAAGACGTTACGGTACAAAAACGAATATGGTTGGACTAGCCCGTGGAGCTGGAAAAGGAATTTCACAAATTAGTAAACCCGAAAAAGATTTAGTTGAAGAACATGATTTAGCTATATATGTATTAGGTAGTTTTGATGATTGTATTAGGAAAAAAACACACCTTTTCGAAGATGTAGATATACCTGTAATTGTTACAGGTAGTCCTGAAATAAATGCTGATGAAATAAATGCTAATGCTTATGTTTCTGGATTTGGACGTGTTCCTCGTAGATTAAAACGTGGAGAAAATATACGTGCACTTAAAAAATTAGTTGATGTAGCAGAAAAAATGGTAGCTAAACAAAAAGAAGATCTTGCTGATGATCCACCAATTATTCCACCAATACTCCTTAAAATAGAATTAGAAAGACAAATTCCTGAAATTAAACAAATTAATTCACCAATGGGTATTGTAAGTCAACTTGATGGAGTACGTATAAAATTACCTTACGATGAATATCATGAAATAATTGCAAAAACAGAAATTGAAGGTCATGTGTTAGAAGATATTGCTGATATTAAAAAATCTAAAATGTATGATCATATTCTTGTTAAATTGTTACCAGAAACTGCTTTAGAAAGTAGTATCTGATTATCCTTCTTCTTTTTTTATTTTAAATTTATTTTTAATTTATATGACTTATTTATATAAAAATCACTCTTTTTAAAAACATAGAACGTAACAATAAAAATAATTAATTTTATAAGTTATTAAATCATATTATTTAATATATATAATAGAAAAATAGAATTAACAATAAATTATTTATATAGAACTACTCAATTTGTAAATGATTAGAACAGCTATTTTTTAAAATTACATATTTTATTGTCTTTGATATAAAAATGATGAAAAAATAAAAAAAATAAGACATTAATTTATTAAATTAGATTATTAACTATTCTATTTTATATTACTTTACAATGATAAGTAGTGATTCTAAATTTATTATGTAATAAGGAGTTATAATAAATGGCACATGAAAATCAAATGTCTCAAGAACAACAACAAGCCATGATGCAACAAAATATTGATATTATGCGTAATATGGGTAATATTAAATATAAAATAGCAGTTATGAGTGGTAAAGGTGGAGTAGGAAAATCAACAGTAGCAGTTAATTTAGCTGAAGCATTTAATGAGATGGGCTTCAAAACTGGTATTTTTGATGTAGATGTACATGGTCCTAATGTACCTAAAATGTTAGGATTAGAAGGTAAACGAATTGATGTTAAAGGTAACAAACTTATCCCTGTAGAAACAGATAATGGAATAGTTGTAGCATCAATGGGTTTTTTATTAGAAAGTAATGGTTCACCTATCATATGGAGAGGTCCACAAAAAACTGGTGCAATCAAACAATTAATGTCAGAGGTAGCATGGAGTAACCTTGATGTTATGATTATTGATAACCCACCAGGTACTGGAGATGAACCTTTAACAATATTACAATCAGTACCAGACATTGATGCAGTAGTTATGGTTACTACACCAAATACTGTATCTCAAGAAGATGTTCTTAAATGTGTTTCAATGACAAAAATGTTACATGTTAAAAATATTGGATTAGTGGAAAACATGTCTTACTTTGAATGTCCACATTGTAATGAAAAAATCGATATATTTGGTGAAAGTAAAGGTCAAGAATTTGCTGATGCAATGGAAATTCAATTCTTAGGATCATTACCATTAACAACAAGTGTTTCTGAATCTGCTGATAAAGATGTACCTATAGTAGTAGCTGATAAAGAGTCACCTGTTTCTAAAGGATTCTTTGATATTGTTAAAAATATTGAATCTAAATTCTTTACTAAAAATGATGAATAATTAAATTATCATCATTTTATTACTTTATTTTTTTCTTTTATTTTTCTAATACTGCTTATTTTATCTATATAATTAATTACTATCTTTAATTTTCAAATTAAGAATAAAAATATAGTTAAACTATTATACTATTCCAAACATATACAAAATAAGTATTATTTTACTAAAAAAATGTAACTAAAAAAATTATATTTAAATATTTATTAATAATATAAAGTATAATGAGTAAAAAAAAATAAGAAAATAAAATAAAAAAAAATTTATTACTCTAAATAATTAATCATTCAAAATAAAATAAAAAAAATAAATCAATTTGAGGTGTTAATCAATGGATCAAACAGACAAAGATATTAAAGGAACAACAACAGTAGGTTTTGCATGCACTGATGGAGTAGTTTTAGCTACAGAAAAAAGAGCAACAATGGGTAGTCTAGTAGCAAATAAAAATGCTGATAAGTTATTCCAATTAGATGATAAAATTGGTGCAACAATTGCAGGAACAGTTTCACATGCACAATCATTAATGGATGTTATAAAAGCAGAAATAGCATTATATAAACTAAAAAATAATAAAGACATGTCAATTGATGCTGCAGCAGTTTTAACAGGAAACATCCTTAAATCAGGTAGATACTATGTACAAGTTATACTTGGTGGTGTAGATAAAAATGGTGCAGGTTTATATTCCTTAGATCCAAGTGGAAGTTATATTAAAGATGAATGTATATCAACTGGATCTGGATCTCCATATGCTTATGGTGTATTAGAAGATAGATACAGTGATACATTAACAGTAGAAGAAGGTAAATTAGTTGCATTAAAAGCATTAACATCTTCTATGCAAAGAGATGTATATTCAGGAAATGGATATAGATTATCCACAATTACTAAAGATGGAATGAAAATATATACTGAAGATGAAATTAGTGAGTTATTAAAAGAAATTTAAATTAAATAACTTAATTTTTATCTTTTTTTAAGAAAATCAAAATAATTAAATAACCTTATTTTAAGAAAAATAAACATGAAATAAATAAATGGTTATATAATATAACTTACAAAGTACTAAATAGAATTATTATTTTTAGAAAATTTTTTCTTTTATATTATTAGATAAAACCATATAATGTTCTTAAGGAGATTATAGACTATTTTATCTTTATTAAAACTTTATATTAATAATTTTTAAGATTACTTAATGTAATTTATTTACTTTTTATTATTTAATAAAAGAAAATTAATGATAATAAACTTAGCAAACAAAAACTTCTTATTAATAAAAATGATCATAAAAATTCTTATATTTGTAACATGATCATATTAAAGGAATTATATTAAATATTTCCTTCTTAATTACCAAATAAAAAATGAATTAATAAAGAAGAATTAAAATTAGAAAATAAAAAACATTCTGATAAAACAAAATATAAAATTACTATTTAATAATTTTAAAAAAAAATAACAAATAAACATGAATTATTACAAATAAAGACTATTTTATTAAAAATCAATAACATAACAAATTTTTTTAAATAAATATAATTTTAGAATATTTCTTAAAAAATTTTTAATTTATATAAATATATTCTATAAAAATAATGATAAAAAAAATAGTAACTTTATAAAAAATAAAAATAATTTAATAAAACCATTAAATAAAGAGGAAAATATTATGAGTTCAGAGATTCAAGAAATCAAAGATAAAATAATAGAACGTCTACCTGAAAGAGTAAAAGTAGCTAAAGTAGAATTCGAAGGACCTGAAATAGTCATATATACAAAAAATCCAGAGATCATCAAAGACAATGGGAATACAATAAGAGACTTAGCAAAGGATATGAGAAAAAGAATCATTGTAAGATCTGATAAATCTGTACTTGATGATCCAGAAGATACCATTACCAAAATAGAAAGTATTGTACCTAAAGATGCAGATATTACCGATATATCCTTTGATGAAGTAACATGTGAAGTTATAATTGAATCAAGAAAACCTGGATTAGTTATTGGAAAATATGGGGCAACATCACGTGAAATTGTAAAAGAAACTGGATGGGCTCCAAAAATTTTAAGAACACCACCAATTACTTCAGAGACTATACAAAGAGTCAGATTAACTTTAAGAAAAAACAGTAAAGAACGAAAACAATTTTTACAAAAGTTAGGAAAACAAATTCACAGAGAAGCATTATTAGATAATGATTGGACAAGATTAACATCCCTCGGAGGATTTAGAGAAGTAGGAAGATCATGTCTTTTCTTACAAACACCAAACAGTAAAGTTGTATTAGATTGTGGAGTTAATGTAGCTGGTACAGATGATAAAACATCATTCCCCTTCTTAAACGTACCTGAATTTAATTTAGATAACTTAGATGCTGTAATAATAACTCACGCTCACTTAGACCATTCTGGATTTGTACCATATTTATACCATTATGGATACAAAGGACCTACATATTGTACTACACCTACCAGAGACATGATGACATTACTACAAATGGATCATATTGATATATCACACAGAGAAGACAATCCATTACCATTTAATATAAAAGATGTTAAAGAATCAATAAATAGAACAATTACATTAAATTATGGTGAAGTAACTGATATTGCACCAGATATGAGATTAACATTACATAATGCAGGACATATCGTAGGATCTGCTATGGCACACCTTCATATTGGAGATGGAAAACATAACTTTGTATATACTGGTGATTTTAAAAATGAAAAAAGTAGATTATTAGAACCAGTAGTAACAAGATTCCCAAGAATAGAATCATTAGTAATGGAAAGTACCTATGGAGGACATGAAGATGTTACTCCAACACGTAATACTGCTGAAAAAGAATTAATTAAACAAATATACACAACATTAAAACGTGGCGGAAAAACTTTAATACCTGTATTTGCAGTAGGTAGAGCTCAAGAATTAATGATTGTACTTGAAGAATATATAAACCACGGAATATTAAATGATGTACCAGTATATATTGATGGTATGATATGGGAAGCTACAGCAATCCATACAGCACATCCAGAATATTTAAGTAATGATTTAAGAGATCAAATATTCCACATGGGTAAAAATCCATTTATGTCTGATGTATTCAAAAAAGTAACAAATAACGAACAAAGACGTAGAATTATGGAAGATGATAAACCAGCAGTCATACTTTCCACATCAGGTATGTTAACTGGTGGAAACAGTGTAGAATATTTCAAAGGACTCTGTGAAGATGAGAAAAACAGTATCATATTTGTAGGATACCAATCAGAAGGATCTTTAGGTAGAAGAATACAAAAAGGTTGGACCGAAGTACCAATGGAATCTGATGGAAAAACCGAACTTTACAATGTAAATATGGAAGTTAAAACTATTGATGGATTTAGTGGTCATAGTGACAGAAAACAACTCATGGAATTTGTAAGAAGATTATCACCAAAACCAGAAAAAATTCTTGTTTGCCACGGAGATAATTATAAATCATTAGATTTAGCTAGTAGTATTTATAGATCATACAAAATAGAAACAAAAACACCAATGGATCTTGAAACTACAAGATTACAATAAGTTTATTTTTAAATTTCTTAACCTCCCTCATATTCCTCTTTTATCTAATAAATTAATTCAAATATAAATTTTACTTCAAAAAAAGGAATAAAATATTTTTTTTATTATAAATTAAAGATAAAAATTTAAGAGTTAAAAAAAAGATATATATTAACTAATGATAAATAATGTAGGATTAGAATATTATTATTATTAAAAATGTATAATTATAATTCATTATCTTTTTAGAATTTAATCTTATTTTTTATCAATTATAAATATAATTCTTATTATATGAATTTTAAAACAATAAAGAATTAAATAAATAAGATAAGAAGAAAAATCTTCTTAATTTCTTACAATATAGGTGAAAAAAAATGGTTACATACTCCGAAGCAGGTGTAGATATAAGTTTAGAAGAAAAAACTGTACGAGCGTTAACACAAGAATTATCTGAAACATTAGAATATCGAAATATTATAACTGATACAGGTCATTTTGCAGCACTTGTAGAGTTTGGATCACGTGCTATTGCAATGAGTACTGATGGTGTAGGTAGTAAAATATTAATTGCTAACCAAATGAATAAATTTGATACTGTTGGTATTGATTGTATTGCAATGGTAGTTAATGATATATTATGTGTCGGAGCAGAACCTATTGCAATGGTAGATTATCTTGCTGTAGAAGAACCGGATCCAGAATGTGCTAGTGAAATAGGTAAAGGACTCAAAAAAGGTTGTGATCAAGCAAAAATAGCTATGATTGGTGGTGAAACTGCATCTCTTCCTAAAATAATTAAAGATTTTGATTTAGCTGGTACTGGAATTGGGATAGTTGATAAAGATAAAATTATCACAGGATCTGAAATGGAAGATGGCGATATTATTTTAGGTATTGCAAGTAGTGGTGTCCATAGTAACGGTTTAAGTCTTGCACAAAAATCATTATTTGATATTGCTAACTTTAAAATTGATGACATGTTACCTACAGATAATAGTATTACTGTAGGAGAAGCATTATTAGAACCTACAATAATATATGTAGATCCTATAATGGAACTATTAAAAAGTGATATTGAAGTTCATGGACTTGGACATATAACTGGTGGAGGATTCAGTAATCTTAAACGATTAAATCATGATATGAGTTTTATAATTGATAATTTACCAGAACCTTTACCAATATTTAAAGCAATAGAAGCTACAGGTGTAGAAAAAAAAGAAATGTATCATGTCTTTAATATGGGTATAGGATTTGCTGTAATATTAAATGAAAGTTATAAAGATAAAGCTATTGAAATACTCAGTAAATATCATGACACTTATGTTATAGGTAAAGTAGAGAAAGATGATTCTAATAAAGTATTAATTAAAGCTAATAACGATAATATCCAATTATAACAATTATTAGAATTATGTCAATTGTAATTAACATTTAAAAATATAAAAAAATATATATCTAAAATTAAATAAAAAATTTTTCGATAAAACTTATTATTTATTTTATAACAAAAAAAATTAGAGGAAAAAACATGAAAATAAGTATTGAAAATGAAAATAAATTGATAATTAAAATATTAAATGCATATGGTGTATCTGATAAAGAAGCAGGCATTGTAGCAGAAGTAATAACTGATGGTGACCTTAAAGGATTTTCAACCCATGGATTAGGAAGATTCCCTCAATACATAAAAAGTATTGAATGTGGAACTATAAAAATCGATGGTGACTTTGAAATAGAAAATGAAACAGCATCTGCAGCAATAATTAATGGAAATCATAAATTTGGACAATACATAACAGCAAAAGCTATGGATTTAGCAGTAGAAAAAGCAAAAGAAACTGGAATTGGTGTTGTAGGAATACATGATAGTAATCACTATGGAATTGCAGGATTTTATGCAGATATTGCATCCATACAAGACATGATTGGAATAGTTATATCAAATACTGAACCTGCTATGGCACCATTTGGAGGAAAAAAAGCATTATTAGGTACTAATCCAATTACAATAAGTGTACCATCAGATTTACATTATATATGTGTAGATATGGCTACAAGTGTAACTGCAAGAGGAAAATTACTTGAAGCAAAAAGAAAACAAGAATCTATACCAGAAGGATTTGCTTTAGATAAAGATGGTAACCCAACAACAGATCCTGAAAAAGGACTTGAAGGATCAATATTACCATTTGGTGGATTTAAAGGATATGCTTTAGCATTTATGTTTGAATTATTAGCAGGTCCTTTAGTAAGAGCTGCATATGGAGAAGCAGTAACTGGTACAGCAACTCCTGATGAACCATGTACAAAAGGAGATTTATTAATTGCTATAAATCCAGAAATGTTCTCTGGGGCATCAGAATTTAAATATGAAGTTGATCTTTTTGTAAATGAAATAAAAGATGAACATGGAGTTATACCTGGAGATCGTGAAATAGAAAATATAAAACAAAACAGAGAAACAGGAATTCCAGTAGACCCAGTATTATACCAACAATTAACAGATATTGCAAGTAAAAAAGAATTAGATATTTCTGAATACTTCGAAGAGTAATTTCACTCTTTTTAATATCTTTTTCAACATCCACATTAAAAAAGCTATTTTTTAAAATTAAATAATACAATCTTATAATAATGATCTACTTACTATTCTTAAATATAAATCAATTTAAAAATAATATATAACTTCTATACACTTATTATATATTACTCTTTCTAAATCTAGTATTTAATATAACCACACCCGCTTATACTATTTAATAAAAAAAATTATCCTCAAACTAAAAATTTTATATAATTAAACTAAAAGTTGAACAGATCATACTCATATAAAACAAGAACTTGCAAATTAATACTTATTAACGAGTTTATACTTAGAATAATCTCATTAAAAAACTTTTAAATAATCAAAACTATTAACAAAGAAAAAATAAAGATATAATAACTTAAATAAAAGAAGGTGAAAAAATTAGGAAATAAGAAGATACAGAAAGATACAAAAACTTTATCTTTAAATTCAAATAGAAAAATAATATTTCTATTTATAGTACTACTCATATTTTTAATAGGATTAACAACAATAGCCGCAGCATCTACTCAAAATGATACAACTTCAATACAGACAGCTACTGAAAGCTCTACATCAGATATTACAACTCCAACAACTACAAACACAACAGCAAATCAAACTTCAACGAGTAGTAATTTATATACTTCAACTCAAAGCACAACAACGGATACAACAACAAATACTTATATACAAGAAAAAAACAGAAACTCCTCAAATAATAATGTAGTTACATCAGTTAAAAAATCAACAAATAACAATACAAATATAGATAACTCAAATTCAATAACAAGTAATAATAACTCTGATACAACAAATAATTCAAATAATTCAAATACAGCAACAATTAATACTGATAACTCAATAAATTTAAGTACTTCTTCAAGTACAAATAATGTAACTAATACAAATAATCTTAATGATAATTCATCAAATAAACTAAATATTTCCAACAGTGCTAACCAAACAAATACAACTGTAAAACAAGCTACAAGTACAGCATCATTATCAAAAATAAAAATAACAGTTAATCCTATAATTACCACAACAGGATCAACAGTTACAATAAACGGAAATATAACAAACAATCAAGGTAATTTAATAAGTGGTTCAAACAAAATAGCCATAAAAATAAATAATAAAACAATAGCAACTAATATTTATTCAGTCAATGGTATAATAAATACCAAAATAACAATTCCAAATAACTATGCAGCAGGTGCATACACATTAACAGTAGTAACTGGAGATACAACTACATATTATGCTAGTAAATCAAACAGTCTTCTAATGTTAATAAACAATACTAACTCAAAAATAACAGTCAAAAATTGGGAACAACTAAACTTAGTACTTTCAAGTAGTTTATCAAATGGAAAAACCATAGTACTACAATCTGGAACTTACACTGCAAGTAGCCCAATAACTATAAAATACAATACAACACTTATAGGATCTGGAACAGTCTATTATATCTATAAATCA
This sequence comes from uncultured Methanobacteriaceae archaeon, assembly GCA_964399835.1. Classification (GTDB taxonomy): domain Archaea; phylum Methanobacteriota; class Methanobacteria; order Methanobacteriales; family Methanobacteriaceae; genus Methanosphaera. The sequence continues at coordinate 19,253 of CAYNSJ010000037.1, forward strand.
TCAACATCAAACAATGCAATAAACATAGCAACAAAAAAAACACTTACACTGAAAAATATAACATTCAAAAATTCACAACTAACAAAAGGCAGTATGATCTATGTAAATTCAGGTGCACAACTTTATATAAATAACTGTATATTTTACAATATAACAAGCACATACAAAAGTCCAGCAATAAGTAACAATGGATATACAAAAATAATATCTAGTGAATTTTCAAAAAATATAGCACAGTATGGATCTGGTGGGGCTATAACAAATAATAATAAATTATACTTAGAATCAAGTATATTAAATTCAAATAAAGCATTGGGAAATGAAAGTTCTGGTGGAGCAATAGCAACAAAAGGAACAACAACTATAAGAAATAGTACAATTAATGGAAATTATGCTACTCGCTATGGTGGAGCTGTATACAATACTGGAAGATTAAATATATATAATAGTTACCTTACCTCAAACAAAGCAGGAATAAAAGGTGGAGCTATACTAAACAACAAAGGAAATGCATATATAACATATTCAATAATTAAAGGTAATGATAATATAGATATATATAATTCCAATGGAAATGTATCATGTAACTACAACTGGTGGTCAACCAATAGTAAACCTACTTCAGATAGAGTATATAACTGTTACTTAAAAACATGGATTTATATGAAATTAACAGCATCTAACAATATAGTAGATACACCAATTAAATTATCATTAAGTTTTAACTATTACACAGATGGAAATACAATTAAATCACTAACAACTTCATCAATACCAGTATTACCTGTAAAAATAAAAATAGATAGTAACTATGTAAATAAAACATACTCTGGAAGTACAACCAACGGCACATATGCTGTAACAACAACATTCACAACACAAGATACATTGAAAATAACTGGATACACTCCATCAGTAACAACAAAACTAAACATAGTTCTTAAAACAAACAGTAGTATTTATGCAGGATTATTTATTCAATATTCATCAAGTGTAACTAGTTCCTCTGTAACTAACTGGGTAAACGCTGGAATAACAGATGTATTTGTACAAGCAAATTCAACAACAACAGCCCAATTAAGAAAAGTAATAAGTCTTACTAGTGGAACAAATATACGAGTACACGCTTGGGTAACTTGTTTCCATACAAGTAGTGGATTTGATATAAGTACAACTAGAATGAATGCTGTACGATCATTAATATCCAGTTTAATAAAAATAAATGGTGTAGACGGAATATGTCTAGACTATGTACGATATAGTGGAACAGATTCATCTATAGTGAATGTTTCAAAAATAACAAACTTCGTAAAATCTGTATACACCTTGGTAAAATCATATAATTCAAATCTTAAAGTATCAGCATGCGTATTCCCAGAAATGTCCCAAACAGCAACATATTATGGACAAAGTTACTCTGCATTAAGTCCTTACTTGGATATAATGATGCCAATGGCTTATAAATATGATTATTCAACAACAAGAGCATGGATTGGAAAAGTAGTAGCTTATATCGCAGCAAGAAGTACACATGCAGCAGTAGTATGTGCACTCCAAACATACAAAGAAACATCAAGTGGTTATACATTACTTTCATCATCAGAACTAAGTCAAGATATACAAACAGTACTAAATAATGGAGGAGCAGGATATGCATTATTCAGATATGGATTAATAAGTTCCTATCCCACAGTAACTGCATAGAGAAAGGATATTAATCCTTTCATTACTACTTTTAAATAAATTTAAACTACAAATTAATTCTACCATTAATTTATATCTAAAAATAACCAAATAATTAACTAATTATAATATATAAAAGATGTGATATAATGAGAGAAACTAGAATAATTCTAATAGTAATTATAGCATTAGTTTTTATAGTCGGAATATATTATGGATTATCATCTAATTTAACTACTCCTGCAAACAATACCACAAATACCACTAACAATACCACACAAAACCAAACAAATAGTACACAAAACCAAACAAACAATACATCATATACATCCAACAGCAGTACATCAAATAGTAACAATAATCAACAAAGTAGTGTAAGTAACTCAAATTCCAAAAAATCAAGTAGTAGCTCTAGTGATAATGGTGCTGTAAGTGAAGAATGGAAAGAAAATTACCAAGCCGGTGATGGAAGTTATTACCGTGAAGTTGATTATAAAGATGGTGGAATGAGACAATACGATAAAAATGGTAAATTAATTGGTAGTACCTATGATTCAGATCAAGATCAATTACCTTCTATGGAATAAATAATATTCCATAAAACTTTCTTTTTTTAAAAAAAAATATTATAACTTAACAAATTCTAAACTTATATACTAAAACAAGATAATAATTTAAATAAAAATCATATCAAAAATTAAAAAAAATTTTATTAAAAACAATAGTTAAACAAAGGAAAAATATTATGAATTCAAATACAACCAAACAGTCCATAGGTTATATTTATAAAAATCCATTTAATGAACTAGTAGAAGATTTTTTTAAATCAGAAACAGATAACTTTAACTTATTAACTAAAACACAACAAGAAAAAATAGAAAGCGAAGAATATTATATCTTTATGGATAATTATAAACTTTACATATCTGATCAAAAATTAAATAATTCCACCATAAATTCATATTACATTAACCAATTATTATACAATCCAGAACGTTTATTATTTACATCACAAATAGAAGGCATCCCTGAAAATAATAATTGTCGTTTTTTAGTTATTTCAAATATGATTCATGAAATTCCTTGGCACGATTACACAGATAATGAACATAAAGATATTCGTCTAGCTACTACAGATATTATAAGTTGTTTTAAAATTATTGATATATATAAAAGGGACAACAAAACCCAAATAACTTTAATACATTATCCAATCACTCAAGAATCTTTTTTTAAAAATCATAAAACAAATATAGAAAAAGAATTAGTACCTAAACTTAGACAAATGTTTGATTTATACTCTGATAAAAATTCAGTAGATAATATAAATAATGAAGAGTATAAAGACTTCTTTAATGAACACATTGGTATACGAACATATCAAAATCAATATAAATTTTTCAGTAAAAATATTATAGTACTCTATTTACAGTTACTATCAAATTTATGTGATAAATTTGGACTAATAAATGTACTTGAATTTGTAGATAATTACAATATGCAAGAACTTATTAACTCTATTGAAACAATTTATATAGAAGTATTTGATTCAGTTAATTACTTTTCAGAAGAAGAAAGAAATAAAACAATAAGTATTAAACTAAATCAATTGTTTGAAGATATTAGTATATTTATTTAAATTAAAAACTACTTAAAAATAATATTTATAAAAGAAGTATATAACTAATTTAAAAAAATTAGTTTTTAGGACTTACAAGAGAAACAATAATTTTTGATATTGAATATTTACAATAATCAGATATTTCCATAAATTTTTCATTTTGTTCTATTTTCCCATTGTCCGTTTCTGTAATATCCTTATTTAGATCCTCATAATGATATTCTATCATGTGCGAATTCATTTGAATTCTTTCGTTATTTGTTATTTCTGATTTCATTTTATAATATCTTGCTTCATCTAATTCTTTTAGTTTTCTAAAATAGTTATCTATAGTATAACTATAAAACATTAAGGTATAATCATTTCCGCCTTCCCATGTTCGAAAACCATTCACATACTTTAAATCCTTAAAAGTTAACATTAAATCCCCTTAACTATACTCTTTAATCAAATTAATTCTTATAAACAAAAATAATTAACAAAGAACATCCCCAATGATCTTTTTATATTTTTATAAGAAGTAACCTATTTATTATGTTTATTGTTATTAAACTATTAATATATGTTTTTTAAATAATAAATTTTAAAATTTTTTAAATTTACTTTATTCAAATTAATATTTTTATAATTTTATTTGATTAAATATATTAGTCAAATTCATAAAATGATTTTACATATATGATAAATAGATCACAACTATCATTAAATATTTGAGGTGAACCATAAATGGATAGTTCAGAAGCAATTTATGAAGGTTTAAAAGATGCAGGAATAAATTTTATTGTAAGTGTACCATGCGTAAACCTATCAAAATTATTAAAATTAGTAGAAAAAGATCCAGATATAAAACATGTTCCCGTAACAAGAGAAGAAGAAGGATTTGGATTATGTGTAGGTGCTTATATGGGTGGTTTAAAACCTGCTATTCTAATGCAAAATTCAGGTTTAGGTAATAGTGTAAATGTATTAGCATCACTTGTAGACTTATATCAAATTCCTATTTTAATTATTATAAGCCAACGTGGAACATTTGGTGAAGGAATTTGTGGCCAAGTTCCTATGGGAAAAGCTACAATGAAAGTATTAGATTCATTGAATATTATGCATTATATGCCCAATACAAAAGAAGAAGCAAAAGAACTTGTTAAAAAAGGTTGGGATTTAGCAAAAATGTCAGAACAACCATATGCATTACTATTTGAAATCCGTTTTTGGAAACTTTAAGGAGGTTAGTTATTTATGCAAAGGGCAGATGCAATAAAATCAGTTATAGAACAGTTAGATGATGAACTTGTAATATCAAATATTGGAGTACCTTCAAAAGAATTATTTCAAATAAAAGATAGACCACAAAACTTTTATATGCTTGGTTCAATGGGAATGGCAACTCCAATTGGATGTGGATTAGCATTAGCATTAGAAAAAAATAAGGATAATCGAAAAGTTGTTGTCATTGATGGTGATGGATCCATGCTAATGAATCTTGGAGAATTAGTTACAATTTATGCTCAACAACCAAAGAATTTGATTATTGTACTAATTGATAATGAAGCTTA
>CAYNSJ010000038.1:0-21201 GCA_964399835.1 uncultured Methanobacteriaceae archaeon
CTTCTTGTGAATAATCCTGATATTCTTTGAAGTACTCCTGGTTTATCTTCTACTAGTACACTTAATGTGTGAATTTGTTGTTTCAGTTTAAATCCCCCTATAAATTAAATTCAGTCATCATATTATCTAATCCTTCTCCTGGTGGAACTATTGGAAGAAGTTCTTCAGAATTTATGACAACATCAATAACTGTAGATTCTCTTGATTTAAATGCATTTGTTAAAGTTTCTTTGAGTTCTCCTGGTTTTTCTACTCGTTCACCTTTTAATCCATATGCTTCTGCTAGTTTTACAAAGTCTGGTGAATTACTTAATTTTGTCTCATTAACATGTTCATGGAATAATTTTTGAAGTTGAGCAACCATTCCTAAATTTCTGTTATTTAATATACATACAACAACAGGTAAATCATAATCGTTAATTGTTGCTAATTCTTGTGATACCATTGCAAATCCACCATCACCAAGAACGGCCATTACATTTGATTCGGGTTTAGCAATTTGTGCTCCAATTGCGGATGGTAATCCGAAGCCCATTGCTCCTAATCCACCAGATGATATGAATGTTCTAGGTTTATTTGCTTTATAATAATGTGCCATCCACATTTGATTTTGTCCTACATCTGTTGTTACAATTGTATTTTCTGTTACTGCCTGCATTATCTCTTTAATAGTCTCTTGTGGCATTAGTGGTATATTATTATAATCTAATTTTTCTATATTTGATTGTCTAATTTGTGTTATACGATCAGTCCAAGTTTTTCTATCATTTAATTTTACTTGTCTTATGAATTCTTGTAATGTTATTTTTGCATCACCTACTATTGGAATATCTATTTTTACAGTTTTTCCTATTTCTGCAGGATCTATATCAATATGTATTATATTAGCTTCTGGTGCAAATTTATTTATATTACTTACTGAACGATCTGAGAATCTACAACCGATGCCTATTAAACAATCACATTCTGTTATGGCTTGGTTAGTAGATTCTATTCCATGCATTCCTATCATTCCTAAAGATAATGGATGATTTTCAGGTATGGCTCCTTTTCCCATGAGTGTTGTTGCTACAGGAATGTTTGTTATTGTTGCAAATCTTATTAGTTCTTCAGAAGCATTCGCTGATATAACTCCACCACCAACAAGTATTATAGGTCTTTGACTATCATTAATAGTGTTTATTGCTTTTCTTACTTGTCTTATGTTTCCTCTTTTTGTTGGTTTATATCCCGGTGTTTCATAATATTTACTAACTTTTTTAGGATTTATTTCTTCTTGAAGTATATTTTTTGGTAAATCTATAACAACTGGTCCGGGTCTTCCAGATGAAGCTAAGTAATATGCTTTATCAATGGTTTCTGATATTTTATTTGCACTTCTTGGTTGAAAATTATCTTTTGATATAGGCATAGTTAATCCTATTGTATCAACTTCTTGAAATGCGTCTTTTCCTATTAAATCTGTTGTTACTTGTCCTGTTAATGCAATTATGGGTGAAGAATCCATATTTGCTGTTGCTATTCCTGTCACAAGGTTGGTAGCTCCAGGTCCAGAAGTTGCTATACACACACCTACTTTTCCTGATGCACGTGCATATCCATCTGCTGCATGTGCTGCTGCTTGTTCATGTCTTACTAATATATGGTTTAGATCTGAATCATAGAGTGAGTCGTATAATGGTAATAGAACTCCTCCAGGATATCCAAAAACAGTATCCGTACCATTTTCTTTTAGCTTTTTAATTAATGCTTCGCTACCTTTCATGTGTTATTACACCTACAAATTAAGTTTTCATGTATCATTTTATTTAATTAAATGAGTCCATGATAATTATTTTCATATACTATTATATTGTTTTATAAAATATTATATTTTATTGAATTTCAAAAAAAATAGTAATTTCAACTTCTTAAATTCAATTTTAAAGTATTAATTATTATATTAACTATTATGATAAATATATAAAATAAGTATTTAAATTAAGTATAATAAAATTAGGTTTATTTTTATAGTAAAAAAATAACATAGATAAAAAAGATATATCTAAATTATATAACAATTATGATAATTACCTTTCTTATTATTTTTTTATAATAAGGTTATCACAGGAACAAATAAATAGAATAAATTAATTAGGGAAGTAAAAAAACAATGAAAATATTAGTCGTCGGTAGCGGTGCACGAGAACACGCAATAGCTAAAACATTAAGTAAAAATGCAGAAGTATACACATATATGGGACGTAAAAACCCTGGATTAGCACGAATATCTAAAGAATATGTTGTTGGAAATGAATCAGATTTTGACGAGATTATTGATTTTGCAAAAACAAATAAAATAGATCTTGCATTTATTGGACCTGAAGCTCCTCTAGAAAAAGGAATAGTAAATGTTTTAAATGATGAAGGTATAAAATGTGTAGGACCAAGAAAAGATCCAGCACAAATTGAAACAAATAAAGCATTTATGAGACAACTATTTGAAGATTATAATATACCTGGTTCTATTAAATATGGTACATTTTATGATTTAGATGAAGCAAAAGCATTTATTGATGATTTTGATGATGAAGTAGTAGTAAAACCTATAGGATTAACTGGTGGAAAAGGAGTTAAAATTGTAGGGGATCAATTAAAAGATAATGAAGAAGCTAAAGAATATGTTGAACAAATATTTTCAGAAAAAATGGGTGGATTTGAAGGGGTAGTAATAGAAGAACTTCTCAAAGGAGAAGAATTTACTATACAAGCATTTGTTGATGGGGAACATTTAATACCAATGCCTGCAGTACAAGATCATCCACATGCATTTGAACAAAATAAAGGACCAATTACAGGTGGAATGGGATCATATTCTGATACTAATCGTAAATTACCATTTTTAGGAAAAAATGATTATAATAAAGCAGTAAAAATAATGAAACAAACTATTGATGCAATAAAAGAAGAAACAGAACCATATAAAGGAATATTATATGGACAATTTATGTTATGTAAAACAGGACCAAAAGTAATTGAATACAATGCTAGATTTGGAGATCCTGAAGCAATGAATGTATTATCTTTATTAGATTCAAATCTTGTAAAAATTTCAGAAGAAATAGCTAATGGAAACTTAAACACTGCAATATTTAAAAGTAAACCATCTGTATGTAAATATGTGGTGCCAACAAATTATCCGGATACTAAAGCAAATGATACAATTGTGGAAGTAGATGAGGATAAAATAGAAGAGAATGATACAACAGTTTTCTATGCTGCAGTATATGAAGATGATAATGGTGATATTAAATTAACATCATCAAGAGCATTAGGTGTAGTTGCAGTAAGAGACACAATAGAAGAAGCAGAAAAAGCTTGTGAAGAATCAATAAACAAATATATCTCTGGGGATGTTTATCATAGATCTGATGTAGCAACAAAAGAGACTATAGATCAAAAAGTAGATCATATGAAAGAAGTAAAAGAAGAAAAAAACATTCCGGAAAAACCAAAAAAAGACAATAATAAAAAAGAAAATAAACCAGAAACAACTGCTAAAACTTCACCAAGTAAATCTTTCACACAAGCTTTACGTGAACAAGGTTTAATAGCTGGAGATGAAGAATCCAAAAAAGAACCTCAAGAAGAAGTTGAAGATAAAGTTGAAGAAAATAAAGAAGATTCCTCAAGTAAATCTTTTACACAAGCTTTAAGAGATCAAGGATTAATACAATAATTACAATAAAACAAAACTAGTATACAATATAATTAGTATATTAGTTATTACTTTTTTTTAATAGATTAAATTTGGTGATAATATGAATATAAATTATAAAGAAGCCGGAACTGGAGAAAATATATTATTAATACATGGATTTTCAGATAATTTATATTTTTGGGGATCATTAATGCCCACACTTAATAATTATCATACAATAAGAATAGATTTACCTGGACATGGAAAATCAGAAAATATCACACATCCTATAACATTAGATGATATAGTAAAGGATGTATATGATTTTTTAAAAGAAAAAGGAATTGAAAAAACAATATTAATAGGATTTTCTATGGGATCAGCTATTTCATTAAAGTTAACCTTAGATCATCCAGAATTGGTTACAAAACTAATCTTATTTTCTTGTCAAGCTCATGTAAGTGACATGGAAAAACAATTATTTAGAAAAATTGAAAAAGAATTTAAAGATTCTGGTTATATAACTGGATTCTCTGAATTATTGCCTTATGTATTACCTGAAGAAATGATTAATGAATGTAAAGATAAATTAATTTTAGTAGGACAAGAGAAATCTAAAACAGAAGATATTGATTCTTTATGTTATATGATTGATGCAGGTTTAAAACTTGATTTTTTCAAAAGATTAAATGAAATAGATATACCTACATTACTATTTTCAGGTAAATTAGATGAGTTAACAACTGTAAAAGAAGCAAGAATTGTGAAAAATCATATAAAAAATGCTCAATTAATAGAACTGGATAATACTAAACATAATATATTGATACGTAGTAACATGTCTGTAATAGACAAAGAGATACTTGAATTCTTAAGTAATAATTAATTTTTTGTTAAGTTTAACTCTTTTTAATAAGGGAATCTAATTATTTTGATATTAATTTCTTTTTTTTATCTTTAAAAATAAGGGGAATATTTTTAAACTAATAAATAAATAATATAAATATTATTAAATATTAAATTGAAAAAAATTATTTTATGGGAAGAAAAATAGATGCAACACTTAATATCAATGGCTGATGCTAAAGAAGAAGTATTTGACTTAGTTGATTTAGCATTAGAACTTAAAAATGACAAACAAAATCAAAAACAATTACCAAATAAAACTCTAGGAATGATATTTGAAAAATCTTCAACTCGTACACGGGTATCTTTTGAAGTAGGAATGTATCAATTAGGTGGAACCGCTTTATATTTATCTAGTAATGATTTACAGTTAGGTAGAGGTGAACCAATACCTGATACTGCAAGAGTTCTATCAAGATTTTTAGATTGTTTAATGATACGAGCAAAAAAACATGAAGACGTTTTAGCATTTGCTAAATATTCAGATATACCAGTAATAAGTGGTTTAACAGATAAAGAACACCCATGTCAAGTTTTTGCAGATCTATTAACTATTAAAGAATATAAAAAGAATTTTAATCAGAAACTCATCTTTATTGGTGATGGAAATAATGTATGTAACTCATTATTATTAGCATCAGCATACGTTGGGATGGATATGATTGTAGCATGTCCTGAAGGGTATGAACCAGATGAAGAAATATATAACTTAGCTGTTAAAGAAGCTAAAGCTACAGGTTCAACTATAAAAATTGAACATGATGTACATAAAGCAGTTCAAAATGCAGATATATTATATACTGATGTATGGGTAAGTATGGGTGATGAAGATGAAAAAGAAGAACGAGAAAGAATTTTCAAGCCTTATCAAATTAATATGAGTTTATTAAAAGAAGCTAATGAAGATGCAATAGTAATGCATTGTCTTCCAGCAATAAGAGACCAAGAAATAACTGATGAAGTAATGACATCATCACAATCAGCTATATGGGATCAAGCTGAAAATAGATTACATGCACAAAAAGCAATATTATATAATCTTTTGAAAGAAGAGTAGGGTAACTTCTATTTACTAATAGAAGATGTATTCTTCCCAACCTCTTCTATTTAAATAAATTTCAACATCCCAATAGATTGAATAAATTATTTCTATTTTTACTTTATCTTCAAATAATAATATAAAAAATTAAGAGTGATATCAATGCTATCAAAAAGGATAATACCTTGTTTAGATTGTGATTTACAAGTACCAGAAGGACGAGTAGTAAAGGGTATAGAATTTAAACAAATTAGATATGCTGGAAATCCAGTAGAGCTTGCAACTAAATATTATGAACAGGGGGCAGATGAAATAGTATTTCTTGACATAACAGCATCTCATGAAAGAAGATCAACTATGAGTGATGTTATTAAAAAAACAGTAGAAAATGTATTTACACCAATATGTGTTGGTGGTGGAATAAGAAAAGTTGAAGATTATGTGCAAATGTTAAAAGCAGGAGCCGATAAATGTTCAACAAATACTGCAGCTATAAAAAATCCTTCATTAATAAATGAGGCATCAAGTCATGTTGGAAGTCAAGCTTGTGTTATTGGAATAGATGCAAAAAGACGTTATGTTGACAATCCTTCTGAATCTGATGAACATTACATAATCGATACAGATAAAGGATACTGTTGGTTTGATTGTAGTATTTATGGTGGACGAGAATTTACAGGAATTGATGCAGTAAAATGGGCAATAGAATGTGAAGAACGTGGAGCTGGAGAAATATTATTGACTAGTATGGATCGAGATGGTACTAAAGAAGGGTATGACTTAGAATTAACTAAAACAATAAGTCAAAATGTATCTATTCCTGTCATAGCATCAGGTGGGGTTGGAAATCCTGAACATATATATGATGCATTTAAAAAAGGTTATGCTGATGCTGCATTAGCTGCAAGTATTTTTCATTTTGATGAGTATCCAATACCTGAAGTTAAAGAATATCTTGCAAATAAAGATATAACAATAAGAAAATAAATATAAAATAATAAAATATCAAGGAGAACAATAAATTGACGCTAGTAATAAATGTAACAACACCTGAAGGCATAGTAATGGCAACAGATAGTAGACAAACCTATAGGAATAACAAACAAATGTCAAGAATTGTAACTGATAGTGCATACAAACTATTTGCAATAAATGATAGAATAATGGTGGGTGTAGCTGGATTAGCTTTTTTTGCCGATGAAACAGGAGTACAAAAAAACGTATCAAAATATGTAGATGAGTACAGAAGTCAGACTGATGCTGATACAATAACTGTAGAAGAAGTAGCATATAAGTTACAAGAATTTATTAACATAAAATATCCATGGGAACAACAATTACAAAACTCTGCACAACAACTAAAAATGGATATAGAACAACAGGGTGGAAGAATATTAGCTCTTGAAGAAAAAAATCATTCTGTTGAATTTAGAATTCAAAGACCTGATGGAAAAATAGAAGAAGGACATCTTAATATAGAATCAGTAGATATGATCATATCTGGTTACAATAAAGATGGACAACATGAAACTTATGAAGTACATACACCTGGAGAAGTTGCAAGAAGAAGAAGTTCTACTGAATTTGGAAGTACTTGGATAGGTCAAGGTGATGTGACATCACGTATAGTATTAGGATTTGATGGACGTATAGCAAATTTACCAATGATGCAAGACTTAGTAAGACGATCTGGAGAACAAGAGATACAAAATCAACTTCGTGGATTAGAATATAATATACAATGGGGAACAATGACATTACAAGATGCAGTAGATTTTGCAACATTAATGATAAAAACAACATCTGCTATACAAAGATTCTCTGATGGAATAAATGCTGATGTAGGTGACATGCCAGGAGTAGGTGGACCTATTGATGTAGCAGTTATCACTGCTGAAGAAGGAGTACAATGGATAAATAGAAAAAAAATATATTATCATGATAATGAATGATAATTAACTTTATTTTATTTTTTTTTTAAAAACTTAGTATTATTTTATATTGTTTACATATTCCTATGAAATGGTAATTTACTTAATAAAATATATTTTATAATCTTTTATTATTTTATAAAATTATAATTTGCATGTTTTTTTTTACTTTTTTAAATATTTATTTCTTAATTTTATTTCCTAATTTTTATTAATATAAGAAATGAACAACTAAATTTAAATATTTGAAAATATTTGGGATATACAATCATAATTATAGAAAATGAAAGAATTTATATTACTATTGTAACAAACTTTTACTAAAGAAATATAAATTACTATTAAGGAAGGGTCATAATGGAATCAGGACAATTTAATATAAAAAATGATGAATATGATGGTGATTTTGATTTGGATATTATAATAAAATCTGGACAAACTAGTCAACCACCAGCGAAATATGAGACAGGTAAATATTCTGAAATTTTAATGTGTAATGATAAAGAAGTACTTGTTGAAATGTCACAAGAAGGCATAAATAAACCTTTGAATGTATCTTATTATACAAATGATAGCATAGATGAAGAAGAAATAAAATCTAAATTATTATATATGTTTGATTTAGATTATGATATAACTCAAGTATATGATTTTATTTTAGAAAATGAAAAATTAAAAGACTCTTATGAATTTAATAAGGGGCTAAGATTATATAAAGCTCAATTTCCTTTTGAATGTATTATTTCATCAATATGTTCTGCTAATAATTCTATTAAAAGATGGACTAAATCAATTCAACAAATAAAAAAAGCATATGGTAAAAAAATAGAAATAAACAATCAGATAAATTATATATTCCCAACAGAACTTCAATTTATTGATATACCTAATGATAATAGTAAAAATGGTCTTAAAAGTTTTGGAGTAGGTTATCGTAGTGATTATATGCTACAAACAACAAGTAAAATCTTAAATGTAAATAATTATCATGATAAAATAAGGAAACTAAACTATGATGATGCATTTGTGGAAATTAAGAAACTTGATGGAGTAGGACCTAAAGTAGCAGATTGTATATTATTATATGGTTATGTTATGCGTGAAGCATATCCTGTTGATGTATGGATTAATAGGATTACAAGTTATCTTTTCTTTAAGGATGAAAAGCCTACAAACAATAAAATTATGAAATTTGCACATGAAAATTTTGGTGAGTATTCTGGCTATGTACAATTATATTTATTTAATTATGCACGTTTATCTGGTTTAATGGATAAATTAAAAAAATAGTTTTAATTGAGTCTTATTATCTAAAATTAGTTATTTTTTTAAGGAAAATGTATTTTTGGAGGTGAAGGTTATAAGAATGAATATTTCTTATAATAATTAATTTGTTCTTTATAGTATATTATCTTTTTTATTCATCTGTTACAATAACTTTATTCATAACATCGCCAGGTTGAATTTTATATACAACATCCATACCTTTAGTAACTTGTCCAAATACGGTGTGAACACCATCAAGATGTGGTTGTGGACTATGTGTTATGAAAAATTGACTTCCACCAGTATCTTTTCCAGCATGAGCCATAGATAAAGCACCAGTTCCATGTTTATGTTCGTTTATTTCACATTTAATAGTGTATCCTGGACCACCAGTTCCATCTCCTCTAGGGCATCCCCCTTGTATAACAAAATCTGGAATTACTCTGTGAAATGTTAATCCATCATAAAATCCACTATTTGCTAATTTTTCAAAATTTTTAACAGTGTTAGGTGCTTCATTAGGGAATAATTCTAATTCAATATCACCTTTATCTGTTTTTATAATAGCTTGTTTTGTCATTTTATCACCTTATTAATTATATAAAAGACTAATAATTTTCTAAAAATCTTTATATTTTATAATTTATATTTTTTTTATAATATTATATATTAATATTTACTCTTTTATAGATATTATAATTTTATTAAATTTGAAGTAATGGATTAAGTCGTATTTTATCTTAAAATTTAACGTAATCATTAAATTTAAAAATAGAAATATTTTTTTAGTTATTCTGGTTTATAGTAAATTTATACCTAAAAAAATTATAATAACTTTAAACAAAAAATTAAGTATAGAACAGTAGGATATTATAATTTTATTAATTTAATTTTATCATTATTTTATAAAGTAAATTTGGAGGTTTATTAATTTGAATACAGAAGAAGTTAAAAATGATGTAGATAAGTATGTAATGCATACCTATGGGCGATATGATCTTGTAATTGATCATGCTCATGGTTGTATAGTATATGATAAAGAAGGAAATGAATATATTGATTGTGTAGCTGGTATTGCTGTAAACAGTATTGGTCATACTCATAAAAGATTAGTGGAAGCTATCAGTAAACAAGTTGAAAAATTAATTCATGTATCCAATCTTTATTATACTGAAGAACAAGCAGTTTATGCTAAAAAAATTGTTGAAAAATCACCATTTGATAAAGTATTCTTTGCTAACAGTGGTGCAGAAGCTAATGAAGGAGCTATAAAACTTGCACGTAAACATACAGGTAAAAGTGAAATTATTGCAATGAATAATTCTTTCCATGGAAGAACATTAACAACAATAACTGCAACTGGACAACCTAAATATCAAAAAGGATTTGGTCCATTACCTGGTGGATTTATACATGTTGATTATAACAATGTAAATCAAGTTAAAGAAGCTATAACTGATGATACTGCAGCAGTATTAGTAGAACCTATTCAAGGGGAAAGTGGTGTAAGAGTACCTGATGATGATTATTTACCACAGTTACGTAAATTATGTGATGAAAAAGGAATACTTCTAATATTTGATGAAGTTCAAACAGGATTCGGTCGAACAGGTAAATTTTTAGCTTCAGAATTAACTAATACAGTGCCTGATATTACTACATGTGCTAAAGCAATTGCTGGTGGAGTACCAATGGGTGCAGTTTTAGCTAAACGTGATGTAGCTGATTCATTCATGCCTGGTGATCATGCATCTACTTTTGGAGGTACAGCATTAGCATGTACTGCAGCTTTAACAACACTTGAAATAATGGAAGATGAAGATCTCATAGGTAACTCCGAGAGAAATGGTCAATACTTTAGAGATGAATTAACTAAATTAACAGATTCACATAAATGTATTAAAGATGTACGTGGACATGGATTAATGATTGGTTTAGAATTAGACTATTCATGTGGAGATTTAGTAAGTAAAGCTCAAGAGAAAGGAGTATTAATCAATGTTGCTAATGGCAATGTTGTAAGATTTGTACCACCACTTATAATTACAAAAGAAGAAATTGATCAGGTAGTACAAGTTATTGATGAAATATTACCTTAATCAATAATTTAAGAATTTATAGTATTTTTACTATAAATTTTCTATTTTTAAAATAATTTAATATAACTATTTATAATGTGTAATAAATTCCTATTTTTTAAAAATTATAATTTAACTTAAAAAATAGATAATGAAAGTTGATTTAATCTTTAACCATAGCTTCTTTAAAAAATTTAGGTATTAAGCGTCTATACATTTTATTTCTTAATAAAGTTTGCATGTTCTTATCTAATATATATGTATCACAACTATCATTTTCTGCTCGCATTCCTCGACCATATGCTTGCATTAATGTCATTATTGTTTTATAAGCATACCACTCTGGATCCTTATTTTTTCTTTGATCTATCTGTTTATCACCTAAGTAAGGATAAGGTATTTTGTATATTACTTGGAATTTACATTTTTCATAAGGTAAGTCTACTCCTTCACTCATGGAAGGGCTTACTAAAACATATGGATTTTTAGATTCTTCAAAATCATGTAGTACTTGTTCTCTTGTTTTAGGGCTATGTGATAATATTCTTTGATCTCTTATATGGTCTGTTATATATTTTTGACATTTATAACTATTTGTATGTATTAATCCTTTGTCATTTCTGTGTATATTTAATATATCTTGAAGTACTGGTATTGTTTTTGGAGCTGTATGCCATAATGCTCTTTTTGACATAGGTCCTACTAATTTCATATGTATTGGTCTATTTTCTTTTTTAAATGGACTTTCACTTTTTATGTAATAAACTTCATCTTTATTTATTCCTAACCATTTACAGAATAAATCTTTATCTAATATGGTTGCACTCATGAAAAGTACGTTATCTGCATATTTAAATAAAGTTTCTTTTGCATATTTATTTATTTTTAATGGTTTAAATGATACCATATCTTCTTCTAATGACACTATCCAGTCTTCAGGATCTTTTTTAATGTTCTCAGTTATTTCTTTGATTTTTCTTTTTGTATGTTCTATTCTATCACTTTTTTGTTTAGTAAGTTGAGTCGTGTTTATTGCATTGTAATTATCAAATATTGCTTCTAAAAATAATATCCAATCTTTTGTAGTAGTGAAATCTTTCATATTTTGTGGTATTGTTCTATTTATGTCTTTTTTGATTTGTTTGTTGAATAAGTTTAATTCTAGTTTATGCATTATTTTATCTTCTATGTTATGAGCTTCATCTAATACCATTAGATTTCTTTTTTGGAAATGTTGTACATAGTTTAATTCAAGATAGGCATAATCATAATTGAGTAGGGTTACTGGTTCTTTTATTGCATCTGCTTTTTGATTCCAGTAAGGACATCTTTCTGATGATTTAAATGTAAATGGAGCTGTGTAATAAGAATCAGAATCATCTTTTTCAAGATCTTTTTGGTAATTTTGTTCCATTTTTATTCCATATGGACAAGTAAATTCTTCAGTTGTTCTTATTGTTTGGCATGTTCCTTGATCACAGGTATTTAATCCGCCACTGTCTAAACAAGTGAAATTATTTCGTCCTTTTACCTGTGCATATCCAAATTCATCACCGTATTGTCTTTGTAATTGTTTAGTCATAGTTAGAATATATGCTGGTTGTAATATTTGTCCTAATGTTGCCGCTATAGCTGATTTTCCTGTCCCTGTTCCAGCTTCTAATATAACATAATGTTTTCCTGATTCAAAAGCATTTAATATTTCTGTAATCAGTTCTAATTGGTTAGGTCTAGCTTCTTTGAAAGGAAAATTTTCTATTATTTCATCATCTATGTCTGGATGATTTTTTTGTAATTCTTTTTTTTCGTTTTTTGTAGGTCTGTTGAGTAATGTGTTATGTTCTTTATTATCTGTACATACGCATTTTGTTTTTATCATTCCACATTTTGGGCAAAAAATAGTGTTATTCATATTTTCATTATATCTTTTTTATTGTTTTTATTTTTTTAGTTCTATTTTAAATTTTTTAACTATCATATTTAGTTTATAATTAATTTTGCTCTTTTTAATTTTTGTTTCTTAAAATATATATGTTATAAATGATAGTATAAGTATTAATAAGAATAAATAAAAATAAATTAAATTTTGTTTTAATTGTTTAATGGTTATTTTTAATTATATGAACTACTAATAAATTATTAAAGAGAAATAGGAGTAACAAAATAATGACAATAGGAAAATTATATGGAATTGGTGTAGGGCCAGGAGATCCAGAACTAGTAACAATAAAGGCAGCACGTATAATAAAAGAATGTGATGTAATATTTGCACCACAATCACGTAGTGGAAAACCAAGTGTAGCATTATCTATTGTACAAGGTATATTAGATGAAAGAGAAAATGAATGTGAAATATTACAACCATTATTCCCTATGATAGAAAATAAAGAAGAGTTAGGTAAATCATGGGATGAAGCTACAGAAATGTTATTTGAAGAATTAGAAAAAGGATTAGATGCAGTATTTGTAACATTAGGTGATCCAACAGTATTCAGTACTTTTTCATATGTAGCTAGTAGATTACAAGATAAAGGTGTTGAAATTGAAATAATTCCAGGAATAACTTCATTTACAGCATGTTCTGCTACTTCAAATATACAACTAACAGAACAAAATGATATAATGGCAATAATACCCCAAGTAGATGAAAGATTACCAAAAATCATCCCTTATGTTGATACAGTTGTAGCTATGAAAACATCACGACATTTAGATATATTAGAAGAAGCTATTAAAGAAGATCCAAGAGAAAAAGAAATTGTATCAGTACAAAATTGTACTATGGATGATGAAAAGATTGTACATGGTTTTGTAGATAATAAAAAATACTTTTCAACAAGTATAATAAAATTTAAAAAAGATTAAATTCTTTTAAGATCTTTTTTTAATAAATTTCATTAAATTTCTAAAATTTTTTTTTGATTTATATTAAGTCTTTTTTTAAATTAAGTTTAGAATAATTAAACTGCTTTTTTTATTTAATTTTTAAATTTAGCTAATTAATAGCTATTATAAAACTATTTAATTTAATATTTTGCTTATTTGGGTAATCATATATAAATAAAGATTATTACCTTCTTGTTATTCTTTTATAGATTTATATATCCTTATTTTTAAAAAATAAATTATATAATTATATAAATTTATTAAAGTTATTTGATAAATATAATACTATAACTGTAAAAAGGGGGTGTTGATTGTTGGATTATGAATTTGAGAAAATTAGTATATTAACACGTTTTCGTAATTTACTTCGTTTCAAATTACATCCATCTTGGGAAAGATTATTTGTTGTATCTGCTGGTGTTTTATTAAACATACTTGTATGTTATCTATTAGGATTGGAAAATCATTTTAAATTAATTATAATTGTTAGCTTATTTATACAGGGATTTATGGTACAGAAATTACCTCGTAAACAATTTATTCATTCAGTTCTTACATTTTCGATAGTTGTAGCATTGGCATTTTTTACAGCATCTATAGGTGCTGAATATATTTATTTAGCTGTGATATTTTTCATAATGTGGTTTGCATACTTTACATTTATACATTTATCTGAATATGAAGTATCTCAAATGGGAGTATTTACAGTATTCATATACTTCTTTGCATTTATTCAGATATCTCATATATCAACGAATACATTTGGATTAATAGAAACTTCTTTATTATATGCATTAGCTGGATTTTTAATGGTAGTAGTTGGTTCTATACCTGTATTAATTGTTAATTATATAAGACATGATCCATATAAACGAGAATTATTAGCTGAAATGTTTAAACCAGGTATTTCTTTTAATAAATTATTGAAAAATCAAGCTATAATTGCATCAAACGATAATAGTCAACGTACTCAAAGTCTTGTAAATATGGCAATTAAGCTTTATATTCTAGATACAAATGTTGATAATTTACGTTATACATTAGATGATGATTTAGAAAAACAATTTGATAAATTTTTAAAAGAAGTTTATCGTTTGCTTAATAAAGTAGAGATAGCTATTTACAAAGGATATGATGAAGATCTTGAGTTAAATACAGGGTATATCATTGGTTTTCAGAAAAATTTATCATATAGACTTGGAAGATTAGAAAATAAAACGGATGATCAAGAATTTTTATTACGATCTGTTAAACGTTATGCTAAAATGTTTATAAATCTAAATAAAGTATTGGATGATCAAATTGTTATTGATGATATAGATTTAAAAGAAATTAAAGGTGGATATTTCGAAAATGTAAAAAATAACTTTAATAAAACTAATGTTGATTTAAGGTATAGTATACGTTTCGTCATTGCTGGAATAATGTCTTTTATAGCTGATATATTATTAGGTAATTCTGGTTTTGGTATAACAATCATATCTGAACTTACATTATCACCAGATCATAGAAGTACTGGACAAACAGTAGTACTTAGGATTATAAGTACAATATTTGCTATAATTGTATCTTTCTTAATTGCAGAATTATTATTGTCGTTACATATTGGTTATATTGTTATGATATTAGCTGTACTGGCATTGTTATTATATTATGTATTTAATACATATGCAATATCAATATTTTTCTTAATATTAGGGTTAATGTTATTAAAACCTATAACAACTATATCAGAAACAATAATTGAGGAAATAATAGCAACAGCAGTTGCTTTAGGTATAGTATTATTTGCTAATTACTGTATTTTACCAAGTAAAAAACATTATAATATTTCTGAATTAATTGCCACTAAAATAAAATTAACTGGAGATTACATTGAAAATACTTTTAATAATAATGGTGAAGATGCGATACATGATGTAGATGTATATACTGCCAGTAATGAATTTAATAGTGCAATTGATAAATTTGAATCATTATATAATTTAGGTAATGATTTATACTCTTTTAAAGAGATATCGGATACATTAAATAATTTAAGAAACACTTCATTACTGATAGCATTAAGTTCAAAAGGTAAAGATCATGATTTAATAATTGAAGTTATACATGATTTCTTTACAAAAATGAATGAAGCAATAAGAACTGAAGAACCAGTATTACATGTAACACATGATTTTGATGAATTAGAAAATTATATAAAACAATTATCTGAATCAAGCAAATCAAATAGATTATTAGCAATAAAATATGAACATATGTTGACTGATTTAGAATATATTAATGATATTGTAATAAAAACAGAAAGAGAAAAGATTTTTAATAAATATAACAGAGATTTATAAAATATAATCTCTTTTTTTATTATATTTATTTTGAATAAATTATTTATCTACTCTTTATTTAATGAATAATTACTTTAAATACTCTATTTTACTAATTTATTATATGAATAACTTAATCTTATATTAATCTTGAAATATATATTATTAATTAAGTTTTAAAAAAATTAATGGGTTTTGTTAGATGTGGTGTATAATGTTGAAAAAATAGATTTAAAAACACGTATATGGGACATGTTTCATTTTAAACTTAATCCTTCGTGGGAACGAATATTTATTGTAGCATCAGGTATAATATTAAATATATTAATATGCTATCTTTTAGGTTTAGAAAGACATATACAAGTTTTCATAATTGCTAGTTTATTTATTCAAATGTTTATGGTTGTGGAATTACCACAACGACAATTAATTCATTCAATAGGTGTATTTTCATTAGTTGTTGCATTGGCTTTTTTTACAGCTGCTATTGGATCAGCATATTATCCTCTTGCCATATTATTTTTTATAATGTGGTTTTTAATTTTTACACTTATACAATTATCTGAGTTTAACATATCTAAAATGGGATTATATGCTGTTTTTATCTATTTTTTTGCATATGTTAGAATAACTGTAGTACATTTTAATTTTACAGATGTATTGATTACTTCTTTATTATATGGTCTTGCAGGAATATTATTGGTAGTTGTAGGAGCGATACCTACTTTATTAATTAATTTTATGGAAAAAGATCCCTATAAGAAAAAATTATTATCTGAAATGTTTACAAGAAAGATAACATATAACCAGATGCTTGAACATCAATCTATTATAGCATCTTCTGATAATTCTGAACGTACAAAGAGTTTAATTAATGTGGCTATTAAACTTTATATTTCTAATAATAATTTAGAAAATGTACAAGAAGGAAAAATCAATGATAATGTAGCATTAATTTTAGGTAAATTAGATAAAGAAGTAGATAGGTTGCTTAAAAAAGTTGAACATTCAATTTTAAGAGGATATGATGAGGGTTTTGAATTAAATGTAGGTTATATTATAGGATTTCAGAAAAATATAAAGTATCAACTTGAAAAAGTTGAATATAAAACATCTGAACAAATGTTTTTATTAGAGACGGTAAGTCAATATGCAAAATTGTTTATACAGTTAAATCAAGTCTTAAATAATGATAGAATTGTATCTGATATTGATTTACATAATATGGATAAAAGTTATATTGAAAATATTAAAGAGAATACAAGTAAATATAATGTAAAACTACGATATAGTGTAAGATTTATGATAGCTGGAACTTTAGGTTTCATAAGTGATGTTCTTATAGGTGGCACTACTTTATATGATACCACTATGACTTCTGGATTTACTTTAGCACCAGATCATAAAAGTACTGGACAAATTGTAGTTCTTAGAATAGTAAGTACGTTGTTATCGATAATAGCTAGTTTAATCATAGTATTGATTTTAGAAGAAATACATTTAACTTTCATAATACTTGCTTTAACAGTAGTGTCCTTTTTATTATATTTTGTATTCGAAGAGGATTATGCAATTGCAATGTTTTTTTTGATAATGGGAATAATATTTCTAGAACCAGTACATGAAATAATGGAAACATCAATGAATCAATTATTGTCCACAGTTTTAGCAATGATAATTGTATTGTTTTCAAATTACTTTATATTACCAAGTAATTCAAAATATAATATTTATAATATACTTTTAAATAAAATGAAGCTTACTCAAAAACATATTGAAACTACATTAATGGATGTTGGATTTGATAATATTAAAGATATGGAATTATATGCAATTAATAATAAATTTGATTCTGCAATGGATAAAATAGAGTCTGTATATATTGTTGAAGATGATATTAATCTATTCAAAGATTTATCTGATACTTTAACTAATTTAAGAAGTTCTATATTATTATTATCTATGGAATCAGGTTTTTCACATGAAATATTAATTAATACTTTAAATGATTTCTTTGATAATATGATTGGAGTAATTGATAAAGAAAATATTGTATCAGATGTTTCACATGATTTTAAAATATTACAAGATCAAATAAAAGAATTAGAATCATCAAAAAATTGTAGTAAAGTTCTATCTTTAAAATATAAACATATTTTATCTGATCTTATGTACATAAATGATCTTATTATAAAAGCAAAAGCAAGTAAGATATTTGATAAGTATAATCAGAAGTTATAATATCCTACTTTTTATATTTTAAAATTAGGATGATTAGATTTAATCGATTTGCTTTGCAAAAAGATTAATCTCTTCTTCTTTTAATTCAATTGTTTCATTATTTTTCATATTACGAAGAGTATCCCAGAAGTTTCCTCCAATAATAGCAAAATTTATATGATCAATAAGATTTAAGTAACCTCTTGGATCATCTGATTCTTCTGTAACATCATCCCATGCACACATACATTCTTGTTTCCATGTTGATTTTCCATCAAAGAAGTATGCAATTCCATTTTCATTTTCTGGGGGATATTCTATTTTTAATTTCACATTGATATTTTCATTATTGTGATCAGTTATAGTATATTCCATTGTTTTTGTCATGGTTTATATTATGTTGGTATTTAGTTAAATTATTTTTATAAATTATTATATTTAGAATTATATGATAAGTTATTAGTAATAACTTATAACTCTAATTGTCTATTAAGTTTAGAACAAAGATAATCCCAATTATAATTGTCGTATACAATTTCTTGTATTTTTATAGGATTTTCTTTAATAGTATCCCAATTTGATATAGTATCTTTAATTGTATTTTCAATAGTATCTAAATCATATTGAACTATTTTACCATATTTTGTTTTTTCAATTAGATCTGATACACATCCAACATCTGTAGAAATAATATAATTTGAATGATATGCTGCTTCAAGAATGGATATACCAAAACTTTCTTTTTTAGATAAAGAACAATATACACTTGATTTTGCATATTCTGTCGCTAATTGTTTTTTATCAGAGATGTAGCCTTTAAAAATTACTTTGTCTTTAAGTTTTGGATTTTTTTCAAAATATTTTTCAATAAAATTTTTTATATCTGGTTGGACTTCTCCAATTAAATATATTTTCCAATCTTTTAAATCTATATTTTCAACAGCATTTAATAATACATCAATTGATTTGTTTTCTTTTTGTATATAACCTACATAAAGTATTATTTTTTCTTTACAAGTTACATCACTAGAATCTTTACTTATTCCATTAGGAAGATATATTAACTGATTTTTATTTGTTATTTTACTCTTTTTTAATGCTTCATAGTTTCGTTTTGTTTCAATACTTATAATATTTATTGGTTTAAAAATTAAATGGGTTATATAACGTCTGAGTTTAGGTAATATTCCTTTTCGTTTTGTTAAAAAATCTATCATTTGGTTGTTTGCATCTAGTTTTAAATAGATTTTTCCCTGTCTATTATATAATTTATATATTAATATGTAGAGAGGTAATTGATTATATCTAAGATGATAGAATTGTATTATATCAATTTGCTTAGCATTATTTTTAATATATTTCACAACATCTTTTCGTTCATTGTCTGAATTTTCAAGATAATCTAAAGTTAATGGTTTTTCATTAAGAGTTGTTGTAAGATATGTATATTTATCATTGTTATATGTTGTAATTGTGGTATTGTAATATTTAGTAAGTGTGTAAGGTATCATTCCAACATCTTTAGTGAGTATGTAATTGTATAATCCAGGAAATATACAGTTATATTTTTTCAATTTATATTACCTCTCTTTTATCTAATTTAATCTTCTTTATAACAGTATATTTGAACACTGTTTTTTATATAGTGAGTCATCTGCTTTTCATCAGCTTCTATAGGTAATCTAAGATCATCTAATAATGAAAATTCATTGTCTATTATGTCTTCTACTCTGTATATGAACCAACCAGTTTCTTCATCCTTTTCTTTTCTGTTAAATAAAGGATATTTAAAACCTTCTTTGTTGTATCCATCTTTACCACTATATTCTATTGTCATTTCTTCATCATCATGTAATATGATGTCTACTCTTTTTATTCCTTTGTTAGATTTTAAATCTTCAAATCTATAATGGTATTTAGTTTCAGTTGTCATTATTTTTTGTTTATATTTTTTTTCTTTTTTATTTCTTTCTTAATTGATTAAAGTTTTATATAATAGTAATATACAATAATATTATTAGTTATTTATATAAACTTAGAATTTAGTATAATATTTAATATATAATGTTCAGTAATTTCTCTTATTATATAGTAATTATTATAATTATCACGTTTATATAAAACAATAGATATTAAAAAGAGGAGTAAAATGTTCAATGAAAATTATGAGATAGAATCTAAATTATTCAAAAATACGTCTGATAAATTATATTTTATAGGTGGAATTTTATTAGGTTATGCTATAAAAGGAATAATTGATACAGATACAGTTCAAAATACTTTGGATGATACAAAATATTTTATTGATGAAAGAATGAAAAATAAATAATATACGTGTGATTAAAACTTTTTATTAAGAGTACTTAAACTAGGTATCTTTTTTCTAATTATTTTTACTATTTATTTGATATAAATTGAATTTAAAATAACAGTTTAATTTTATAAGTAAATAATATTTATTTTCAATTTATTTTTTAATATTAATGACCAATTTTTCATAATCAATAAATGTTATAAAAAATAAAACTATTTATATATAATTTCTTATTTTTATTGGGGGAACTAAATATTTTAAGTGAGGATAAAGTAGCTATAGTATTATTAAATTGGAATGGGGCACAAGATACAATTGAATGTCTTGAATCATTAAAAAATATTGATTTTCCTTATTATGATATTTATTTAGTGGATAATGATTCTAAATTAGAATCAATTAATGATATTAAAGAATATTTAAACAATGATACCTTTTATAATACATCCATTGTCACATCACAAGATTTTGATTCGTATACTAAAAATGAGGATACTAATTTAATATTTATCTTAAATGACTCTAATGATGGATTTAGAATGTGCAAATGAAGAGTTT
>CAYNSJ010000038.1:21211-24456 GCA_964399835.1 uncultured Methanobacteriaceae archaeon
TGATGGATTTGCTGGTGGAAATAATGTTGCTATAAAATATATTGTTGATAAAAAACTATCTAAATATGTTCTTTTACTTAATAATGATACTATAGTATCTAAAGATTTTATCAATGGTTTGTTGGATAAATTAAAAGAATCAAAAGATAATGGGTTTATAGGGATTAATACTTATTATTATCATGATAAAAATACTTTACAAACTGTTGGTGGTGGATTAGTAGATTTAATTCATGGAGAATCAATGGCTATAAGAGATCTGGGTGAATATGATACTTATGATTTTATTACAGGTTCTTGTATATTAATTCCTACTTCAGTAATTAAAGAAATTGGACTTATGAATACTAAATTTTTTATGTATTGGGAAGATGTTGATTGGTCTACAATTGCACGTGAACATGGTTATAAATTAAAAGTAGCTGATTATGGAAGAATATATCATAAAGAAGGAGCATCTATTAAATCTGCTTCACGTATATATTATCATACGCGTAATAGAATTTATTATATGAAAAGACATACTACTGGTGGACAATATCATAAATTTATTTTATATATAATAGCTTATGTTTTAAAAGAATCTTTATCTCAATTATTTGATAAAGATAGTTATAGTAAAAGTTTTTTAAAAGGTTTAAAAGATGGTTTATCAATGGTAATAAAGGAATAATTTAAGAATATATAAAGATATACAGATAAATAAGAATATTTTTTTTTAATTAGTGTGGTTTGTAATAATGGAAAATAGAAAATTAAAAATAGCAGTATTTCATAATTTACCTTCTGGTGGTGCAAAACGATCATTATATGGGTTTATTAAAGCTTTAACTAATCGTAATCATTTAGTTGATGTATTTATACCGGAAACAGCAAATGAAGATTATTTACCTCTTAAAACAGTAGCAACTAATGTATTTGAATTTGAAGTACAACCAAGTTTCTTTAGAGAAAAAATATATTCTATATTTGATTATGTCCCTGCAATAATCAAAAGAGTTTCTGTCAGTAATGTTATGAATACAGAAAAACAAATAGCTGAAATGATAAACAAAGGTGAATATGATATTGTCTATTGTGAACAAGATCAATTTACAATGACTCCTGTTATATTAAAATATCTAAAAAAGAAAACTGTATATTACTGTGCTCAACCTATAAGAAAAGAAAAAATATTAAAAAAAGTAAATGATAATAAGGAAAAAGTAGGAATATTTAACAGTTCTCTTGTAAAACCATTTTCTAATATTTATATTAATCATGTAGAAGCAAATGATTACGAAAGAGATTTAGAGCTAGCAGAATACTCAACTAATATACTTACAAATTCATATTTTACACATGAGGCTATATTAAGGCAATATGGAAAAAATTCAGAAGTATGTTATATAGGTGTAGATATAGCTTTATTCAAACCATTACATCTAAAACGGCAAAACTTTGTATTATCTGTAGGAACATGTATCCCACCCAAAGGATATGATTTCCTTATAAAATCAATTTCACATATCCCAAAAGAAGAAAGACCTGAATTGGTAATTACAGGTAATATGAGTGATACATTATGGGTAAATTATCTTAAAAACTTAGCAAAAGAAAAAGAAGTTGATATTGATATCTTATCAAATATAACAGATGAAGAACTACTTAAATTATATAATACAGCAAAACTTGTTGTTTATGCACCTTATCTTGAACCATTTGGATATGTACCTTTAGAAGCAATGGCTTGTGGAACTCCAATAGTAGGTGTAAGAGAAGGTGGAATAAAAGAATCTGTAATTCATAAAAAAACAGGATTATTAACACAAAGAAATGAAAAAGATTTTGCCAATGCGATAATTCAGTTAACAAAAGATAAAAAGTTATGGGAAAAATGTTCTATAAATGGAGTATCTTATATACAATCTGCATGGACTATAGAAAAAGCAGGGAAAAGATTAGAAAATCATTTGTATCGTATAATTGATGAATAATAAGTTTATAAGGAGTTTAAGAAAAATGTCTATGCCTCTTGTTTCAATAATAATTTTAAATTGGAATGGATATGAAGATACCATAGAATGTTTAGAATCATTATATCAGATAAATTATCCAAATTATAATGTAATATTAGTTGATAACAATTCAACAAATAATTCTATAGAAGAAATACTAAACTATACAGAAGGAAAAATAGAAATACAATCTGATTTTTTTAAATATAATAAAAATAACAAACCAATAAAAGTAACTAGTATTAAAGAAGATAAATTTCATGATGGAATAGATAATACTACAACAAGTACAGATAAAAAACTTTTATTAATAGAAAATTATGAAAATTATGGATTTGCAAAGGGAAATAATGTGGGAATAGATTATACTTTAAAATATGATAATCCCAGTTATGTTTTTCTATTAAATAATGATACAGTAGTAGATCCAAATTTCTTAACAAATCTTATGGATGTAGCATTAACGGATGATGAAATAGGAATTCTTGGACCAAAATTTTATTATTATGATTATAATGGATCAAATGATACATTATGGTGTATTGGAAGTGTTGTTGATCTTGAACATTATCCAGGTCATCATAGTATTATGGATGAAGAAAATTACGATACATCAGGTAATGTAATTAGGTGTGACTGGGTGTCTGGAGCAGGGTTAATGATAAAAACAGATGCAATTCCTGAAGGATATCTTAATACTGACTTTTTCTTTGGATGTGAAGATGTAGATTTAGCTGTAACAGTTCATGAAGAAGGATATAAAGTTGTATCTGTTATGGATTCAATAATTTGGCATAAAACAGGAATGAGTAGGAAAAAGAAAAGATCTTCTGTGTCTTCACAATTAAATCAAATAAAAACTAATTTACAGTTTATTAAAAAGCATAAAAAGAATTATTATTTACATTTACCTATATATTTTGGTCAAATATGTAGTATGTACATAAAATCCTTATTAAATAAGTAATTTAGTATCTATTGATGCTACGTTTCTTTTAGTATTACTTTTTTTTTGTATGTAATATTTGTATTACTCTTAATGTAAATTATTTATCTAAGGTGTTATTATATGAAATTAAATAATTACTATCTTTAATATATGTTAATATTATTTAATATTACTTAATTAGAAATATTATGTTATTATAAGTTTATACTCATTATTTACAGTTTATTTTACTTCTTAATTCTATTTTTTATTTTAAAACTTTTTTACCCGCCCCTCCCCCGTTATATATGTTAATTGTA
>CAYNSJ010000039.1:0-24088 GCA_964399835.1 uncultured Methanobacteriaceae archaeon
AGGAGAAGTAATTCTCCTGACTTATTCGACTATGGAATATAATATACTATTACTTAATAAATTTAAGATATCATCAATAGTATTAATTTCGATATCTGTATTTATTTTTGTAAATTTAACTATAATCTCTATTACAACATCTTTAATTTCATTTATTGATAAAAGTCCACTTTTTACTTCATCAATTAAGTTTAACACAGAACTAATCCAAGCTACGTTATGTGGATTTTTTATAAATGGATATAAATAACTTGCAAATTCGTTATTTGTATATTTATTTTCAACTTTTTTATATAGTGTATCATAAGTTATATGAAATCTTTCTAGTCGACTTAGTACATCTTTTTGGAATATTGGATTCATAAATGTTTGTAAATCTAAAGCTGTTCTTGTAGCATTTTGTATAGTTTTTGCAATAAGTTCTCCTAGTTTTGAATGTTTTCCAGTATTTTCTATATGATTTTCACTTTCTTTATTTGATATTATACAGATTCCATCAGTTCCAGTTCCAGTAGATATATTTTCGGAAAATTGACTTTCTATTTTTAAATCTTGTAATACAGTTGTTTTTGCTTCAGTTGCAGTTATTGTTGCAGTAACCAGTGCTCCAGGTTCTATATTGGCATCTATATAAGTAAATATGTTAATTGTTCCTTTTTGAGGTTGATAATTATGATTGTATTCATAAAAGGAGGCAGGATCACCTGCTTTAATACCATTTTTGTCAGCTCCAGCTGTAACTAATGATGTGACAGTTAATTTTTTATATTTTATTGTTGATATACCATAATTATCCATACAAGCAGATGTTGTAAGACCTGTTGATTTTTTAGAGTCTAATCCCAACTCTTGTGCACGTTTTATTTGAAAATTCTTATATCCTAAATTAACCATATTATCATAATCATCATCAGTTAATGATTGATTTATAACATGTTTTATATTTTCTTGATAACCACCATTGAGCCAAGAGGATATTAAAAGATTATTTTTTTTCTTAAGGTTTATAATTATGGCATTATCTTTTTTTATTATATTGAAATTAACATTATCTAAAATAGTTTCGGTATAAATATTATTCATAATATCACTTTATAATGTATATAAATTTCGTAATATAATTAATTTTAAAAATAGTATTTTATTAATCTTTAAAAATAGTAGTCCCTAGCGGAGTCGAACCGCTGTCGCAAGATCCAGAGTCTCGCAGGATTGCCACTACCCAAAGGGACTATGATGTAATAAGTAGGTACATCAATAATATTTATTATTTTTATAATATTTATATCTATTTATAATTGTTCTATGTTACTTTTTTCATTTAATTATATTTTTTTTATTTATTTTTTTTTTTAATTTTATAATTTTTATTTAATAGGAAATAGTTTATTTTGATCAATAATTTAAGTGTTTTTGTTTAATATTTTATATATTATTATTAATAAATATATAACTTAAATTTTTAAAAAAATAATAATTATTATTAAAATTTTATATATCATAAAAAATATATTATTATCAAGTATAATAGATTGATTATTTCATATACTTGAATTTATTAAACAATAACTTATCAAATAATTTATTCAGTAATGAAAAGTTTTTTAAAATTGATCTAAATGAAAATAATAAAAAAGAGTGATGATAAAAAATGTCAGATTGGAGTACAGATGTTAAAGAATTTTTTGCAGATGAAAAAACTAAATATTTTTTAGGTGGAGTAGTAGCTGCTTATGCAGTAAAAAAAATCTCAGAAACTGATGCAGCACATGATTTCTTAGTGGGAACAACAGCCGCATTAATGGGAGCAAGAGACTCTGCTGAAGAATCTATTGAAAATATCCGGGAAGATGCAGAGGATATCCGTTCAGAAGCTCAAGATAAAACAAAAATAGATATTTGTGAAGATGACGAAGAACAAGATTCTGATTAATTTTTTTATAAATTCTTTTATTTTTAATTAAACTTAGAGAAGAATATTCTCTTTAATTAAATATAAGGAAAGAGGAATCAAAAGAATGAAATTTAAAATAGTTTATGATAATAATAAAGATAGGATTCGTCTTCGTTGTGGAAAATATGGATTTACAGAAGAAGAAGGATATGGTATTACTGAATTATTATTAAGTAAATCTAATGTAACAAATGTTAAAGTATCTTCTATAAATGGAAGTGTATTAGTTGAATATACATCAGATAAAAATTCAATAGTAAATATTTTAATAAATCTTAAACAAAAAGATTTAAATGAAGTAAAACCATCAGAAGAAGAAATATCACAAAATATTGATCGTAAATATAGAAATAAACTAATATTTAAAATAGCAGAAAGATATATTGCAAAATTGATACTACCAATGCCTTTATATCACTTAAAAATAGTTTATGAATCTATACCATTCATAAAATTAGGATTGAATAGTTTATTACATTTACGTCTTGATGTTGATGTATTAGACGGAACATCAATAACAGTAGCATTATTAAGTGGTATGTTCAATCCAGCAGGATCAATCGTATTTTTATTAGGATTATCAGAAATATTAGAAGAATATACTATAGAAAAAACTAAACATTCCCTAAAAAGTAGTTTAGTATTAAATGTAGATAAAGTATGGATACAAACAGAAACTGGTGAAGAAGTACAAATACCATTTACAGATGTTAAAGAAGGAAATAAGGTAGTAATTAGAACTGGAACGGTAATACCTGTAGATGGAACAATAATAGAAGGGGAAGCAGAAGTTAATGAATCTACTATGACTGGAGAATCATTAGCAATACATAAAAATCTTGGAAAAACAGTATTTGCAGGAACTATAGTAGAAAATGGAACAATAGTTGTAGAAGTAAATGCGATAAATGAAGAAACTAGAATCAATCAAATATTAGAATTAATTGAAAATTCAGAAAAAGCAAAAGCTGGAATAGAAAGTAAAGCAGAAAGACTTGCTGATTCTATTGTACCATTAAACTTTGCTTTAACTGCATTGACTTACATTTTAACTGGAGATTCTATGAAAGCACTAGCTGCATTAACTGTTGATTATTCATGTGCAATTAAATTAGCAACACCTATTACAATTATTTCAACGATGAAAGAAGCATCAGAACAAGAAATGGTTGTTAAAGGTGGAAGATATCTAGAAGCATATGCTCTAGCAGATACTATGATATTTGATAAAACTGGAACATTAACTGCATCAAGACCACATGTGGCTAAAGTTGTATCATTAGGTGTATTATCTAATGAAGAAGTATTAAGACAAGCTGCTTGTTTAGAAGAACATTTCCCTCATAGTGTAGCAAATGCAATAGTAGATAAAGCTAAAGAAGAAAAATTAGAACATTTCGAAGAATTACATACTGAAGTAGAGTACATAGTAGCTCATGGAATAGCATCAACCTTATTAGGTAAACGTGTTATAATTGGTAGTGAACACTTTGTAATAGAAGATGAAGGTGTTGAATTATCTGAAAGTAAAAAAGAGATTATAAAAGAAAACATGAATAAATATTCTGTTATATACTTTGCAATAGATGGTAATCTTGAAGGAATAATTTGTATTGATGATCCTCCAAGAGAAGAAGCTCAAGAAGTATTAGCTCATTTAAGACAACTAGGAATAAAAGAAATTATTATGTTGACTGGTGATAGTGAAAATGCAGCTTCCACTACTGCTGAGATGTTAGGAATAACAAATTATAGATCACAAGTATTACCTGAAGATAAGGCTAGTATTGTAGAAAAAGTTAAAGCTGAAGGTAATAAAGTTATAATGGTTGGTGATGGTATAAATGATTCACCTGCATTATCTACAGCAGATGTATCTGTCGCAATGAAAGATTCTTCAGATATAGCTCGTGAAGTAGCTGATATTACATTACTTAGGCCTAATTTATATGATTTAGTAACTATGAGAGTTTTAAGTACAAGAATGTTGGATGTTATTCATAAAGATTATATAGCAATAACAACAATCAACACGACACTTATCTTCTTAGGAATATTAGGTGTAATTACACCAGCAAAAACTGCATTATTCCATAATGGATCAACAATGTTGCTTGGTTTACATAGTGCTAACTCTATGAAATTTGAAAATATACCACAACCAGAATTAGATTAATTTAATCTAATTTTTTTTACTTTTTTTAAATATAATCATTGATTTTAATAATATCATTAGGATTTATTTCATTAACTAACTTATTTATATTGTTTGCTTGTTTTAATAAGTTTCTATTACCTATTAATATTAATTTTTTTCTTGATCTAGTAATAGAGACATTTAATTGATTTTCATCAGCAATAAACTTTTTTTGGAAGTTACTAAGTGTTCCAAGACTGCTTTTACAAAAACTTAATAAAATAATATCTTTTTCTCGTCCTTGAAATCGATATATAGTATCAACTTCTATGTTATATCCTTCTTTTTTTAAGATTTTTGAAATTAATTGTTTTTGTTTTCTATATGGTGAAATTATTCCAATATCTTTTTCTTTTATATTGTTTTTTACTAAATAACTAATTAAATTGTATATTACTTTTGCTTCATATTCATTGTAACAACTATTATTTGTTTTTTCTTCATAATAATATGTATTTGATGTATCAATAAATGTAATTGGTTTATCATTGTTTAGTAAAATATTATTATATTCATTTAATTTTATTAAATTATTTTCAGAACTTTTGTCTGTTTTTAATTTAGAATCATAATATAATTTACTAGCTATTTTAGCAATATTTTTATTCATCCTATATTGTATATTGAGAAATGTATAATTTTTGGGGTATTTTTCTATCATTAGATTAAATATTGATTTATTTAATTGGTATGATGCATATTCATTTTCTATTGGTTGTAACTGTTTATTATCACCTACTAATATGAATTTATCTGTTTTCATAAGTGGAATTAATGCTAGATAGAATGGTACTTGACTAGATTCATCCATTACTAAATAATCAAATTCTATATCATTAATTTGAACATTTGTTGTTGATAGTACTGTTGCGGCTATTATGTCAGCTTCTTTTATTAGTGTTTGTTTAATTTCTTTTTCAATTTTTTCTATTTCTAATTTCTTTTCTTGTATTATTTTTTTGTTTTTATCGTTTTTAATTTCTAAATTTTGAATTATATTTTGATAATTTTCTTTAATTTCTTCTATTTTATCATTTTTATGGAACAATCTTTTTAAGAAACTTGGTTTTGTTGAATTTAAATTATTTATTTTGTTGTTATAATAAACAATTTCTTTATTATGTTGTTTTATTTCTGTAGTTATTTTGTCTATTTCTTTTTGAATTATTTTTATTTCTTTTTGTCTGTTATGTTTTTTTATTTGTTTTTTTATTGTATACTTTTGTGTTTTTTTACTTATTTTATTATTCTGTCCTATTCTTATTATCTTTTCTTCAGGTAGGCTTTCTAGTTTTTCAAGTATGTTATCTAATGCAATATGAGTGTGGGTTGTTATTAATGTTTTTTGTTTTTCTTGTTGTAATATGGTTAATATTGCGGTTATTGTATGAGTTTTTCCAGTTCCAGGAGGTCCTTGTATTATGTGATATTTAGTTGTGTTTAAAGATTTTATCATAGCATCATATTGATTTTTATTTAACTGTGGATTTTTATATTTTTTATTATTATATTTTGTACTTTTATTTTTTAATAAAACAGTTAAAGTTTCTTTATTTTGTGAATTTAATTTATTGTTTTGTATATTATTGTTTGTTTCTTCAATTTTTTTTATGATTATTTCTTGTTGTTTATTTTTCATGTATACTTGTTGTTTATTGTTTATTTTTTCATTTTTTTCTAATGTTATTATGCTTTGTTTATTTTTATTTTTTGTTATTATTGCTTGTTTATTATTGATGGTAACAGGTGTATTTTCTGGTATTTTGTTAGGTTTTTTATGGGTTACTGTGATAATTTTGTTTTGTTGTTTTATTATTTTAACTTTTATAGGTTTATTTGCATCTTTTTCTTTATCAATTAATGATTTTAATTGGTTGTTTAATTTTTTTGTTTTATTTATCATAATATTATTGATATTATTTATATTACTTTTTTTATGTTAAGTATTACTATTATTTAGACTATCTATGATTTATTCAAAAGATATACCTTTTGTCATTTTATATTCTTTTTATTAAGTTTATTGTTAATCATTACTTACAAATAATATTAATAATAAATATATTATTATACGAAAATTATACTTTTTTTTAAACAGAAATTTTCAAGATGATGTAATATACTTTTTTTTAGTTATATTGCTTAAATTTAAAAATAGAAAAATTTACATTTTATTTAAAGGAATTAAAAATATGGAACTATCTATATTATATAACATCACTATTATACTATTTATTGCTGTAATAGTCTTACTATTATTTGATAAACTTAAAATATCACCAGTAATAGCATTATTTGTAACTGGTATTATATTAGGGCAGTTTATTTCTTCAGCAACAACAATAAGTACTATCTCTGAATTAGGTGTTATTGTATTATTATTTATTATAGGATTAGAATTCTCTGTAGAGAAATTTGCAGCAATAAAAAATTATGCTATTATTGGTGGATTATTACAAGTACTAATAACTACAGGAATAGTTACAGTATTAGGAGTTTTATTTGGTTTACCTATTAATCAAGCAATATTCATAGGATTTTTTGTATCATTTAGTAGTACTGCAATAGTAATGAAGCTATTGCAAGAGAAAAAGCAAACTAGTAGTATACAAGGAAGAGTAATTTTAGGTATTCTTATATTTCAAGATTTAGCAGTGATACTTGTTTTATTATTAACACCATTATTAGGTGGAGTATCCATAAATATGGAAAGTTTACCAATTATTTTATCTAAATTATTTATAGTTAGTTTAGTTTTAATTATTAGTGGTAAATGGATAATACCAAAAGTATTACAAATAGCTGCACATACAAAAAATAAAGATATCTTTATTTTATCAACATTGTTTATTTGTCTTGGAACTACTTATGCAACATCTGTTGTGGGTATTTCACCAGAACTTGGAGCATTTTTGGCTGGATTAATAATATCACGAACTGAATTTAATCATCAAACATTAGGATATGTAGAACCATTTCAATCAGTATTCTTAAGTTTATTTTTGATATCAATTGGTTTAATGTTGGATTTAAACTTTTTTATTGATAATCTATTGATAATTTTGATCATGGCATTATTAGTATTATTTATTAAGATACTAGCAACAGGAATAACTATAAAAATACTAAAATTACCTATGAGAATAATAATAACAGTAGCAATATTACTTTCACAAATAGGAGAATTTTCATTTGTACTAGCTTCAAAAGGTTTGGAATATGGATTAATAACTAATAGTATGTTTAGTATGTGTTTAGCAGTAACTGTAATTACAATGTCTTTAACACCATTTTTACAAAAAGCAATACCAAGAATAAAAAGAAAGACAAATGATATAGGATTATTTAATTCTATTAATGAAAATTTACCAGAAATTAAAACATCTAGCATTGAAGCATTGGAAGATCATGTAATAATTGTTGGATTTGGAATAAATGGAAAAAATATGGCATTAGCTGTAAAAAAATATAATATTCCTTATGTTGTAATTGATTTAAATATAAATCTTGTAAAAAAAGAAAGAGAAAAAGGAAAACCTATTTTTTATGGGGATGCAACGCAAGAAAGTGTACTAAAAAAAGTAAATATTACAGGTGCAAAGGTCATTGTCATAGCAACTTCTGATTATAGATCAACATTAAAATCAGTTGATGCAGCAAAAAGATTAAATCCAAATATACATACAATTGTAAGAACAAGGTATTTAAGAAATGTTGAAAAATTGTATGATATGGGTGCTGATGAGGTAGTACCTGAAGAATTTGAAACAAGTATTGAAATATTTACACGGATTATGGAATATTATAATAAAAATGAACAGGAAATAACTAAATATATAAATGAATTAAGATCAGATAATTATGATACATTTAGAAGTATATCTCCTGATGATTTATCCACATCTTTAAATGATAAATTAGATAATGTGAATATTGATTCAATCACAGTACTTTCAGATCGTTTATTGAAATCATTGAAATTCAAAGAGCATAATTTAACTGTAACTTGTGTAATTAGGGATGATAAGACTATAACTAAATTATTTGATAATTTACTTTTAAAAGAAAAAGATAAAGTAATATTTGCCGGAAAACCTGAAGATGTGGAAGAATATATTAATATAAGACAAGCAAGGTTATAAGATAATGAATATTAACTATTTTCTTATTTTTTTTGAAATTTTTTAGTGTTTATGATTTTTTTTTATAGTTGATTGAATTATAATAGTATAATAATGTACTATTTTACTATTTTTAATATTTTTTTTACTATTTATATAAAATAATTATTTATGTGTATAATTTTTAGGTCCTACTAAAAAATTTTATATACTATAAAAAATATAACAATAGTTATATTTCTATTACATAAAATTTAGAGAAAAAAAAACGAAAAAAAGAAATCATAATAATCAAAAAAATAACATTAGGAAGTGGAACAATGACTGATAAAAAAAATATCGCAACTATAGGACTTCATTCTGGACAAGAGAAAGCAGATTCAGCAACAGGATCTAGGGCAGTACCTATATATCAAACAACATCATACGTATTCGATGACACAGATCAAGCAGCAAATAGATTTGCATTAAAAGAAGTAGGTAACATATATACCCGACTTACAAATCCAACAACAGAAATATTTGAAAAAAGAATAACGGATATTGAAGGTGGTTCTGGTGCAGTAGCAACAGCATCTGGATTAGCAGCAATAAGTTATGCTATAATAAACTTAACAGGCTTAGGTGATAATATAGTATCTGGAGATAATTTATATGGTGGAACATTTGAATTATTTACTTATTCTTTAAAAGATTTAGGAAGAGAAGTAAAATTTGTAGATTCAACAAAACCAGAAGAATTTGAAAAAGCAATTGATGAAAAAACTAAAGGAATCTATGTAGAATCAATAGGAAATCCAAAATTAGATGTACCTGACTTTGAAAAATTAGCAGAAATAGCTCATAGTCATAACATTCCATTGATTGTAGATAACACTGTTGGTGTAGGATCTATAAGACCATTCGATCATGGAGCAGATCTCATCGCAATGTCTGCAACAAAATACATTGGTGGACATGGAACCACAATGGGTGGAGTTGTAGTAGATAGTGGAAATTTCCAATGGGATAATGGAAAATTCCCACAGTTTACTGAACCAGATCCAAGTTACCATGGATTAGTATATTGGGATGCATTTAAAGATTTAGATGGAGCTAATGTTGCATTTGTAATGAGGATAAGAGCATCTTTATTAAGAGATTTAGGTGCATGTATCAGTCCATTTAATTCATTTTTATTACTTCAGGGATTAGAAACATTAGAATTAAGAATACAAAAACATGGTGAAAATGCTTTAGCTGTAGCTGAACATTTAAAAGAACATCCAAAAGTAAGTTGGGTAGTATATCCAGGATTAGAAGATGATGCTTCTCATGAAATTGCATCTAAATATGCTAATAATGGTTATGGTGGAATAGTATCATTTGGTGTAAAAGGTGGATATGATTCAGCAATTAAATTTATTAACAGTCTAAAATTATTATCACACTTAGCTAATATTGGAGATGCAAAAAGTTTAGTTGTTCATCCAGCATCAACAACTCATTCACAATTATCGCCAGAAGAACAGGAAAAAACAGGAACTACACCTGATTTAATAAGAGTAGCAGTAGGAATAGAAAATGTTGAAGATATCATAGCAGATATCGACCAAGCATTAGATCAATCCTAAATATATATTTTAAATAAATAATTATCTGCCATAGTTATTTAATCTAAAATAATTTCTCACCTCCCCCTATTTACTCTCTTATTTTTTTAAAATAATTTGTTTTATATTACTAAAAGACAAACTGGCTGGGTCAGGTAATAAGAAAATATTATGAATTTGATAAAAAGTTAAAACTTAAGTTTACAATTTAAATCCTAATAAAATTTCATAATATAATTATTATTTTAAAAAATAGAGATGATGATGATGTCTAAATCAATTAAAGACATAAAAGAAAAAATAAAAAATGACACTGCTGAAATATTAACAGTATCTGAATTAAAACAGATGCTAGATGCAGATGAAAAAATAACAACTGATGATATTGATGTTGTAACTACAGGTACTTGTGGGGTAATGTCAGGAACAACTGCTATAATGCATATACCAATATCAAAACCAGGAGTATTTAAAAAAGCAAGAAATGTTTATATTAATGGAATAGAATGTTATCCAGGACCATGTCCAAATGAATTATTAGGTTCTGTTGATGTAATAGTTTATGGAACAAATCATAGTAAAACAATTAAAGATTATGGTGGTGGATTTTTATTACATGATCTTCTAAAAGGTGAAGAAATAAATGTACAAGTAACTGATGTAGATAATAACATTTTAGAAACTGATGTAACAATAGAAGATATACCCTATGCACGTATGTTAGGTACAAGACAGGCATTTAAGAATTATAATTCATTTACAAATCCAACTAATGAAGTAGTAAGTTCAATATTTGATGCAGTTCCTATGGGAGGACCTTATAAATCCTTCACATTTTCTGGATGTGGAGAATTAAATCCATTAGCAAATGACCCTCAACAAAATATAATAAAAGAAGGTACAAAACTTTTACTAAATGGTGCTGAAGGTTTAGTAATTGATAATGGTACTAGAAGTTCAAAAGAAAAACCTAATTTAATGTTAACTGCAGATTTAAAGAAAATGAATGAATACTATTTAGGTGGATTTAAAACAGGTATGGGTCCAGAAGTATTTGATTCAGTAGCTATACCAATTCCTGTCTTAAATGATAATATTTTAGAAAATCTTAAAATTAGGAATGAAGATATAACTTTACCTTTAGTTGATATACATGGACGTCACTTACCTTTAAGTACTATTGATTATACAATGTGGAATAATAGTGATGATAGGCCAACATTTAATTTAGATAAATGTCAAAATTGTTCAAATTGTTTGCCTTATGCTAATTGTCCTACAAATGCATTTAAACAAGATAAATCAATCGATAGTAATTTATGTTATGGTTGTGGAATTTGTAAAACATTTTGTTCTAACAATGCTATTGATATGGAACTTAATCATATTACAACAAATATTTATGATAAGAAAGTTACATTACCTGTAACATGTAGACAGTCTGATAAAAAAAGAGCAGAAGAAATATCTACTGAATTAAAAGTTAAAATATTAAATGGTCAATTTGAATTATAATTTCATTAAATTCAACAATTATAAAAAGAAGTAATTTAAAAGTATTTAATAAATAAACATGATTTAAGAATAGTTAATAAAAAAATAGGAAGATGGTTATAATGCGAAAAAGTGAAAAATCTATAGGTTTTGTTGAAACAGAATCGATCACTTTAGATGAAGATTTAGTACTTGAAACAAAAGATGTTTTAAAAAAGCCAACTATAGCTTATGAAACATATGGAAAATTAAACAAAGAGAAAAATAACGTAATACTTGTTTGTCATCCTTTTACAGGAGATGCTCATGCAGCAGGATATCATGAAGGAGATAAAAAACCTGGCTGGTGGAATTTTTTAATAGGACCAAAGAAAGCATTAGATACTGATAAATATTTTATAATATGTACTAATGTAATAAGTGGTTGTAAAGGATCAACAGGACCTAAAAGTATTGATCCTAATACAAATAAACCTTATGGATTAAATTTTCCAATAATTACCATTAACGATATGGTAAATGCACAAAAAAAATTATTAGATTATTTAAATATAAGAAAGATTTATGCTGTTATCGGTGGATCTATGGGAGGAATGCAGGTATTGCAGTGGACTATTTCATATCCTGAAATGGTTAAAAATGCTATAGCTATAGCTACAGCAGCATATTCTACACCTCAACAAATTGCTTTTAATGAAGTTGGAAGAAGATGTATAATTAAAGATCCAAATTGGAATGAAGGAAATTATTATGATCAAGAAAATAAACCTGAAGAAGGTTTAGCAATAGCTAGAATGATTGGACATATAACTTATTTAAGTAATCAATCTATGTATGATAAATTTGGAAGAAGATTACAAGACAAAGATGTATTTAGTTATAATTTTGATACAGAGTTTCAAGTGGAAAGCTATTTAAATTATCAAGGTGAAACTTTTACAAAAAAATTTGATGCTAACAGTTATTTGTATTTAACTAAAGCTTTAGATTATTTTGATTTAAGAAAAGAAAATTCATTAGAAGAAGGATTTAAAAATATTAATTCACGTATATTGATGGTTTCAGTATCTTCTGATTGGTTATATACTCAAAATGGTATTGAAGAAATAGTTATGGCTATGAAAGCTAATGATGTAAATGTTAAATATGCAAAAATTAATTC
The DNA here is from genome assembly GCA_964399835.1 of uncultured Methanobacteriaceae archaeon. Classification (GTDB taxonomy): domain Archaea; phylum Methanobacteriota; class Methanobacteria; order Methanobacteriales; family Methanobacteriaceae; genus Methanosphaera. Next base: position 12,521 of record CAYNSJ010000039.1, read on the forward strand.
AGAAAAAGGTCATGATGCATTTCTTATAGAAAATGGACAATTGAGTTATATTGTAAAAAATTTCTTATCAAAAACACGTGTAAAAGATCTTATGTCTTATGAACATGTAGTTATTCGTGAAAATCAAGATATTAAAAAAGCTGCAGAAGTAATGTTGAAACAAAATAAAACGCATATACCTATTGTAAATGATGATTGTGAAATAAAAGGGATTATAACTGCATGGGATTTATCTAAATCAATAGCAACAGGAACAGATAATATTGATGAAATAATGACAAAGGATGTAATATCTTGTTATGAAAATGATTTGATACGTGATGTAGCAGATAAAATGAAAATAAATAATATTTCTGCATTACCTGTAATTGATAAGAATAATAAAGTTATTGGTAGCATTACCACAAGACATTTAAGCAGTCTTTTAAGTGAATAGTTTTCTTTATTATTACTAAAATATTTAAACGAAACTTCATTAATTATAACCTCCTTTCCTATTAACTATTTTTATTATAACTAGATGTATATGTTTATTCAAATTATTGAAAATCTAAACAAATTACTTTTTTTTAGAGATTATTATATTAAAATATTGTAAAGAATTTTAGAATTAGTATAAATAAAAAATTTAAAATGGGGAGGTTAAAGTAAATATTTTGAATATTTACATATCTTCAAATCTATCTTCAAGTTTGGTTAATACTCCAGGTAAACTGGTGTATTCCATTTCATCTGCAGGTAATCTGTGTGGTTCGAATGGTCCATGTCTTCTCATGTAGTTAGCTACTTTAGTTGCTGTTTCTCTAGCATCATCAAATGCTGGGTCTGCGAACATATCTACAGGACCTATGAGTTGTGCATTACTTACTTGGAAACCAAGTCCTAATACTCGTGGTGGTCCATCGAATCTTACAGGTCTTGCATCTGCTTCTCCTGTTGGCATTAATGGTCCGTTATGTGATCCTCTCATCCATCCACTTACTAAATGTGGGAATGCAAATGGTTCTGTTGTTTCTCCACCTGCTGGGAATCCTGATTGTGCTCTTACGATTGCTACAGGGTCATCTTTTCCTATGTATTTTCCAGCCATTAAGTTTAATCTATCTGTACTTATGGATGCTGCTATTTCACCATCGGATCTTCTGTATACATGTTTAATTACATATCTTCCAGTTGAACCAATTAATGCTAATAAATCATACATTTCATCAGGACATGACATGATTACTCTTCTGTTTTCAATTACATCGTATATTTCAAAATCGAATCCACCATGTAATTTAGGATCAATTACTAATCCTGCTGTGTTAAATGGATCTGCGAACATTCTAAAGATTGGTAAGTTAAATGCTCCAGGTTCAGTTTTATCACAACAATATGCAAATACTGGATCAGCTCCTCTTTCTTTAAATTCCATTTCTGCACATCCAGGTCCCATACCTTTGATGTTTCCACTAAATGTATCTGAAAGTAGGTCTTGTCCTGCTCCGTATAATTTTAAACCTTTTGCTATGTCTGCTCCTTCCATAAATGTATCAAATGCTAATTTATGTACTTCTTCACATTCGGTTCCATTTGTGTGGGTCATGATTAAGTCAATATCGTCTCCACAATTTGTTATATAAAAATCAGTTAGTAATCCTTCTTCTTTTGCTTTAGTTAAATTTTCATTACATTTATTTTTTAAAGCTGGGTGTGTAACTGCGTGACCTGCAATACTACCTATATCTGCTTTAATTATACTTACAGTTGTTTTCATGTTGTTTTGTACCTCCTGGGTAAAAAAATTATATGATAAATCTTTTATTTTAAAAAAATGAGTATAGTTTCTAAATAGTATGATTTTTATTTATATAATAATTTACATACTAATTTATTCATCTCTTTTAGTGTTTAAAAATTTCTCATAATGATATTAGTCTTCCTTTAAATATCTTTTATTTTATAAAAAATTCTTTAATTATATGTTATAATTTTTATTTTAATATTTATAAATTTATTCATTACTATTTCTGTATTTTTATTTTATTTGACATTTTATAATTTTTTTTAGGGTTTTATTTTTATAATTTATGTAATATTTCTTCAGATAATTCTTTAGTGTTATTAGATCCACCCATGTCTGGTGTTTTTATTTTATTTTCATTTATTACTTCTGTAACAGCTCTGTTTATTTCATTTGCATCTTTTTGTAGTCCTAAATATTCTAACATTAAAGAAGCAGATAATATCATAGCAATAGGGTTTGCTTTATTTTTTCCTGCAATATCTGGTGCTGATCCATGAACAGGTTCAAATAATCCATTGTTAACTCCAATATTTGCGGAAGGAATTAATCCAAGACTTCCTAATAAACCTCCACCTTCATCAGATAATATATCTCCAAATAAATTTGTAGTAACAATTACATCAAATTGTTCTGGATTTGTAATTAAATACATTGCAGTAGCATCAATGTAATAATCATTTGCATTAATATTTTCATAGCTTTTAGCAATATTATAAAAATTATTTTTAAATATACCATCTGTTAAAGGTAATACATTTGCTTTATGAACTGCTGTGACGTTTTTCTGATTTGTTTTTTTAGCATACTCAAATGCATATCTACAAATACGATCTGAACCTTTATTGGTTATTTTACGAATTGCTACAGCTTTATCACCATGTTTTTCTTCAAGATGGGAATATAATCCTTCTGAGTTTTCACGAATTATTGTAAAGTTAATGTTAGGATTTGTGTAAGATTTTATTGGTCTTTGATTTACATACAAATCTAACTCTTTTCTTAATGTTACTATTGCACTTTTTTGTTCAGGTATTGATGTCACAGCTCCAAATAATGTTGCATCACTCTTCTTTGTTTGTTCTATTGTATCTTGTGGTAAATTTGTTTGGTGTTTTGTATAACAATCTTTTCCTGCTTCTTTTTCTATGAATTCAAATTGTGTATTTATGGTGTTTAAAATATCTAGTGTAGGTTTCATGACTTCATTTCCTATTCCATCACCAGGTATTGTTGTTATTTTATACAATTATATGATTCTCCTATAAAGTTAATGATTATTTTAGTTATACATTATACAGTTTTATTTTAGAACTATATAATAATTAATGACTTTGTAAAAAAATTCAGTATATATTTAAAAGATAAAATAATTATTTAGTTTAAAAAGTTAAATGAAAATAATGAAATAAATAATATAATATATATTATTAAAAAATAAATTCGCTATACCTTTTTATTATTATCTTATTTTTGCTTGGGGTATAAGTAATTGTTTCCTTAAAATATTTATTGTTTTTATTTGTTTTCTGTGTTAGTTTAGATTTTTGTTTGTGTGAAATATTTGGTATTGATGTTTGAATTCTAAATGGGTTATTATGGAATTTTATTCTTTTTTTTAAATCACTTATTGTGGTGTTTTTTAGTTGTGTTTTCAGTAAATTTTTTTGTGCTGATTTTAATTAATTTAGTATATTATATAATACAAGAAGTTTATAATTATTAATAATTGAAATATAATAAAAAAATAAAAACAAAATGATAAAATAATATATTACTGAAGTGATTAAAATGGATGAAAAAGAAATAAAAGAAGCAGTTAAAGATCTTACTTCTGGTGATGACTTTGCAAAATTAGAAGCAGAAAATAAAATAGCAGAAAATCTCCCAGATAGTTTAAATGTATTGCATGATGTTGTATTGTCTGAAACAGATAAAAAAACAAAACTTGAAATAGTTCGATTAATGATTGATATTAAAGATCCTTCATCTGTAGATATATTTATAAAATTATTAAATGATCAAAATAAATGGGTTAGACGAGAATCTAGTTCAGCTTTAACAAAATATGGTGATGATGTTGTTGATAAATTATTACCTGTAACAAATAATCCTAATTGGAGAGCACGTGGTGGAGCTGTTTGGGCTTTAAGTAAAATTGGTAATGAAAAAGCATTAGATGCTTTATTAAAAGCTGCTGAAGATGAAAAAAGTTTTGTTAGATCAGGTTCTATATTTGGATTAGCAAAAATAGGTGGAGATGATGCTGTAACTAAACTTAAATATTTGTCTGAAAATGATGAAAGTAATTATGTTAAAGCAGTTTCAGCTCAATTTTTAGAAGAAATGGATAATTAACTTAAATTATTAATTTTATAATGTAAATTCTATTTTTTATTTTTTTTATAACATTTTTATTATATTATTATAAAATTCTAACTTTTAATAGTAAATTTGATATTTGTTATAATTATTTAGTTTTTTTTCTAATGAAAATTATTAAAAGTTTAATGGAAATTTATAGAAATTAAAATAACATATTTCTATTATCAATGATAAATATGATAATATAAAGAAATTATTAATAAATATTTTATAATTAGTTTTTTGGGTAGTTGAATAAATATGGTAAAAATAAGTATACTTGGAGCATCAGGGACAATAGGAAAAACAGTTGCTTTTTCATTAGCTGAAGAAGATATAATTGATGAAATTGTAATGTATTCAAGAGAATCTAGTCATGATAAAGTAATTGGTGAAATAAGGGATATGTATGATGCATTGGCAGCAAAAGATGTTGATATTAAGTTAATTCCTTCATCTGATATGGCGGATATAGCTAATTCAGCTATTGTGATAATAACTGCAGGAATCCCAAGACAAAAAAATATGTCTAGACTGGATTTAGCAATACCAAATGCTAAAATTATAGAAGGATATGCAAAAGACATAGCTAAATATGCACCTCAATCAATTATGCTTGTAGTTACAAATCCTGTTGATGTTATGACGACAATTGCATTAGAAGCATCTGGATTTGATAAATATAGAGTAATAGGTTTAGGAAATCATTTAGATTCTATAAGATTAAAAACACAAATAGCTAAACATTTTGATATAAATAGTAGTGAAATACATACACGTGTAATAGGTGAACATGGAGATCATATGGTTCCATTATTAAGTTCAACTACAATAGGTGGATTACTTTTAAAATATTTTATAAAAGCGAAAGATTTTGATGTGGAAGATGCTATTGATAAATTGAAAAATGCCGGTAATTCTATAATTTCTAAAAAAGGAGCTACTGAGTATGGGCCTGCTTTTGCTATATCTAATTTAGTGTCAACAATATTAAATGATAATAAACGTATTCTTACAGTAAGTATCTATTTAGAAGGGGAAGTAGAAGGAGTATATGATGTATCATTAGGGGTACCTGCAATTTTATGTAAAGAGGGTATTCAACGTATTGTTCCAGTTAAAATGAGTGATTCTGAACGTACTGAATTTTTTGATGCTGCGAGAGCTGTTAAAAAATGCACGTATTTTGTTCGTAAAACGCTTAGATCCGATAAAATAATTGAATAAAATTAATGTTTACCCTTCTTTTTTTTGACTTTTTTAATTTATTATTTAAATATTTATTTATTAATATTTAATAAAAAAATTTATTCACCATATTTTATAAATTTTTTAATTTTTTATAGGTATAATTGTAAATATTTCAATATTAGTATATATTTTAGGTACCTAAATTATATTAATTTCAATTTCATTAATATACTAAATTAAACAATTATAGAAAATTATATATATATCAAAATATAACATAATAATAAGTGAAATAATCGTTAAAATTTGAAAAAATTACGTGGATAAATCAGAGTAAAATAAACAAACAATAATACTGTAATTTACGTATGAAGTTATTATTTCTGCTTTTTTAACTAAATAACTTTATAGAGTATTTTTTTCAAGGGCATATATCAGGAATATCTTTTCCAGTTATTTATCCAACAAATTTTCGAAAATTTCATAGATAATATTGATCAAAAAAATAACTTTTGCTTTATTATCCTAAAAAATTATTATTAATCTAGATGGATATAAGTTTAGTTTATAATTCAATTTGTTATTTAAAATTGTCTATAAATGAAAGGGTATCTTTCAACTAATTCTTTGCAAATTCCACTAGTTAATGTAATCTAAAATTTTTTTACAAAATAATCTTATATTAATGAGGGATAGGTTAAAAAATATGCTAAAAATAGGAATTTTAGATTTACAGGGTGATGTGGAAGAACATCAACTGATGACTGATATAGCATTATCTGATCTAAATATCGAAGGTAATACAAAACTTGTAAATGTACTTGATGATATTAAAGATTGTGATGGCTTAATTATCTCAGGTGGTGAAAGTTCAACAATAGGTATGCACCTTGTAAAGACTGGTATCATGGATTATATACAAGATACAGGAATACCCATATTAGGTACTTGTGCTGGTATGGTATTATTATCAAATAAAACAGATTTAGAACAACCATTACTTAATTTAATGGATATGAAGGTGCATCGTAATGGATTTGGACGGCAAAGAATGTCTTTTGAAGCAGATGTACATTTATTCGATGATACTGTTTATCATGGAATATTTATAAGAGCACCATATGTAGATGAGATAGGTGAAAATGTTGAAATAATATCTAAATATGAAGATAGAATAATTGCAGTAAAACAAAATCAGTATATTGCTACAGCATTTCATCCAGAATTAACTACAGATACGGTGATTCACAGAATTTTTATAGAGGAGGTAAAAAAATGTGTGGAATTGCAGGATTAATATATAAAGATAAAAAAATTCATAATGTAGGAGAATCATTAACAGCGATGTTAGAATCACTACAACATAGAGGTCCTGATTCAGCAGGATTTGCAATTTATGGTGGATTAGAATTACCTGAAAATAATTATCAATTGAATATAGAAGTTAAAGAAAAACCTGGTTTATTAGATCAGATAAAAACAACTTTAAGTCAAATAACTCCTATAATTAATGAACAAATTATTCCGTCTGTTGATAATTATAACGTTTATAAATGTCAAATAGAATTAGATAATTATGGACTACTTAAACCATTAATTTCTAACTTAGATACAATTGATGATATTAAAGTACTTAATGGTTCACATTCATTTGAGATGATAAAGGATGTCGGAACTGTGAAAGAGATTGCCGACAGATATGATACATACTCAAAAAAAGGTACTCATGGAATAGGACATACTCGATTTTCAACTGAAAGTGGAGTAGATAGATATCACGCTCACCCTTTCCAGAGTTACATTACTCCAGATATAACTGTAGTACACAATGGACAAATAACTAACTATTGGAAAATAAGAGATCCTCTAGAAAGAAAAGGACATGTATTTGAAACTAATAATGATACAGAATGTATAGTTCATTACATGGCGGATAAATTACTTGAAGGATATAAATTAGAAGAAGCTTTAGAACAAGCAGTAAAAGATATGGATGGTCCATTTTCTGTATTAGTAGGAACACCCGATGGAATAGGAATAGCAAAAGATCAATTAGGATTAAGACCAGGAGTAATGGCAGAAAATGATGATATTTTTGCAATAGCATCAGAAGAAATGGCATTACAAGATGTAATGGATACAGATCATGTAGAACAAATTGCTCCAGGGGAAACTAGATCTTACACAATCTAAATGAGGGGTATCAATGAAAGAATATACAATAGATGCAAAACATATGGATGAAAAAGAACTAAACAGAGCAATTAAATCTAACGCAGGCGATTATGATAAATTAATTATCAAAAATTCACAATCAAAACATTATATTGCAGCTGGACTTACAGAAAAAACAGAAATTGTAATAGAGGGATCAGCAGGATATTTTGTTGGAACAATGATTGATGGTTCAAAGATACATGTTACAAAAAATGCAGGATGGTTTGCTGGAGATAACATGACTAATGGAGAACTAATTGTTGATGGTGGATCTGGAGATGGAGCTGGTCAAGGGATTTATGGTGGAACAGTTGTAGTTCGTGGAGACACTGGATCAAGAACTGGAGAAATCATGAAAAATGGTACTGTTATAATTGGTGGAAACAGTGGATTTATGACTGGACTATTAATGATGGGTGGAAAAATCATAGTTCTTGGTGATGTAACTGATGATGCAGGAGAATCCATAATGAGAGGAACTTTATATGTTAGAGGAAACGTAAAAAGTCTAGGAAAAAATGCTTATATGGAAAAAACTACATCAGAAGATCAAAAAGAATTAAAAGAAATATTGACAAAATATGGATTTGAATTAACTGATCAAGATTATACTCAATTTAAGAAAATCACACCGGAAAGTAATAGGCCAGTATATGGTGATAAGGAGGAAGGCAAATGAGTCAAGAAAAAGTAGCAATGGTAGGAACACCCTGTGAAATAATGTCAGCATCTAAAATGCAAACATTCATGGATATACCAATAGATGTGAAAATAGGACTATTTTGTATGGAAAACTTCTCCTATTCATATTTAACAAAATATTTAGAATCTAAAGGAATTGATATAAATTCAATTACTAAATTTAGAATAGAAAAAGGATATGTATTTTTATTTATTGATGAAGAAGTTAAAAAAATACATTTAAGTGATGTAAGAGCAGCAATACGAAAAAATTGTGATACTTGTGTTGAGTTAACATCAGAAACCTCAGATATATCTGTTGGATCAATAGGTTCTGAATCTGGATGGTCTACTATAATTATTAGATCTGATAAAGGTGAAGAAATAGTTAATAAAGCAATAGAACAAGGGTATATAGAAACAAAAGATTTAAACGAATCACAATTAAAACTTCTAAATAGAGTTGCAGCTAATAAAATACGAAAAAATAAAAAAACAATTGAAGCTAGAGAAGAGATTGCAAGACCTGTACTTTATCAAAGAGATATACCTGATGATATCTTCTTAGAACAATTACAAGTATCAAACTTTGATGATCTTAAAGCTAATGTAATTGATGTTGGATCTTGTGTATTATGTGGTGGTTGTGAATATATATGTCCAGATAACTTAGTTCATATTTATGATCGTAAACCTCAAAGAAAAGGTAAATGTCCTGATGATTGTCATGCATGTTATATTGCATGTCCAAGAATGTATTTACCACAAGCTATTAGAAACGATAACAAAAAAGCTTTAGGTGACTATAAAAAAATAATTACAGCACGTAATTTGAAAAAATATGAAGGTCAAGATGGAGGAGTAGTAACTTCTTTATTAGGATTTTTATTAGATAATCAAATAGTATCTGATGCATTAATCGTTGATCAAGATGAAACTCAACCATGGAAACCAGTAGCTAAAATAACAAATGATATTGATGAAATAATAAAAGCATCTGGAACAAAATATTCTGCATGCCCAATATTCAAACCATTAAAAAAATTAAATGAAGGGGGAAATTAAGTTGTCATTCAGAGTTGAAAGAAGATCTAAAATATGTAAACAAAATTTTGATAGACCAGGATGTTGTTGGTATCTTTGTGACAATCCAAAAAAATCTCAATGTAAAAATTGTTACAGCTGTTATAATAATTGTCCTCATGGTGTATATGAAGTAATTAATGATGAACCAGAGCCTGTACATCAAGAAAATTGTGTTGGATGTCGTATTTGCGAAGAAATGTGTCCAAATAGTGCAATTACAATATATCCAAATAGTCCAGATAATAGGGCAACATGGAGTAATGCATCAATGCTTGAAATACAACGTAAATCAGAAACAGGTTCATACAAAGTACGTGGATGTGGAGCTTTACGTCCAATTCCTACATTTGATGATTTGAGTATACTACCTGCACAAGTTTCAAGACCACCAATAGATAAATATCGAGAACCATGTAATACAAAAGTAGTATTAGGAGATCGTTTTGCAGAAAATCCTATAGAAATTGATACACCTATTATGATTGCTGCAATGTCTTTTGGAGCATTAAGTAAAGAAGCTAAAATCGCATTAGCTAGAGGTGCATCTTTAGCAGGAACAATAACTAATACTGGTGAAGGTGGAATGTTACCTGAAGAACGTAAATATGCAGATAAATTGATAGCACAATATGCTTCAGGAAGGTTTGGAGTTTCAGCAAGTTATCTTAAAAATTCAGAAGCAGTTGAAATAAAAATAGGACAAGGTGCAAAATCTGGTATGGGTGGACATCTTCTTGGTGAAAAAGTAACTGCAGAAGTAGCAAAAATCAGAATGATACCGGAAGGTAGTGATGCATTAAGTCCTGCAAGACATATGGATATTGTAGGACCAGAAGATCTTAGTATGAAAATATCTCAATTAAGAGAAATAACTGATTGGAAAGTACCAATTATTGTTAAATTTACTTCTGGTAGAGTACAACAGGATGTTAAAATTGCAGCTAAAGCAGGAGCAGATATAATTGTTGTTGATGGTATGCAAGGTGGTACTGGAGCTGGACCTGATGTAGTAACAGAACATTCTGGAATACCAACAATAGCTGCTATTGTAGAAGCTGATGAGGCATTAAAAGAAGTTAATTTAAGATCAGAAGTAAGTCTTGTTGCTGCAGGAGGAATTACATCTGGAGCAGATGTAGCTAAAGCAATTGCATTAGGTGCAGATGCAGCATATATTGGAACAGCAGCAATTGTTTCAATAGGATGTAAAGTATGTCAAATGTGTTATTCAGGTAATTGTTCTAAAGGAATAGCTACACAAAATAGATTACTAAGAAGAAGACTTGAACCAATGAGTGCTAGTTTAAAAGTAGCTAATTATATTAAAGCAATGACTGCTGAAGCACAAATGTTAACACAACAAGCTGGAAATACCGATTTACAAAAACTTGAAAAAGAAGATTTAGTAGCATTAACTCTTGAGGCATCAAAATCTACTGGTGTACCATTACCAGGAAATTAAATTATAAATAATTATAAAATAGAATTAAAATATAATATATATTATAATATTTAAGGATTAATGGGGAGAAGTTTTCAATGAAAAAAATAGATGCAATTATAAGACCAGAACGGTTAGATGTTGTAAAGCAGGGTCTAGAAACTATTGAATGTAAAGGAATAACTGTAACTAATGTGAAAGGTAGAGGAGAACAATTAGGGCTTGTTGAATCTTATAGGGGTAATGAATATAGAATTGATTTAATACCTAAAGTTAAACTTGAAATAGTTGCTAATGATGACTTTGTTGAAGACATAGTTAAAGTTATACTTGATAATGCTTATACGGGAAATATTGGGGATGGTAAAATATTTATTTCTAATATAACTGAAGTAATACGTATAAGAACTAATGAAAAAGGTGTAAATGCACTTTAATCTTCTTATTATTTTTTTCAATTACTTATTTTTTTTTACTATAATTTAAACTGTTTAGATATTGTTTTATGTATATTTAATTATTTTTCTAAAATATAGCTTATTATTGTTTTAATTAATTTATATTAAATTTATTTTATATTTTTATTATTTTAGAAATAAAACAATAATTATTATAAAAAAATAGCTTTTAAATTATATTAAAAGTGTACTTTATGTTTTAAAAAAACTTAAAACTAAAAAATTTTTAAAATTAAAAAAGTGATAATTAAATAAATAGAAATAACAGAAATTATTTAATTATCTTAACAAATTTATTTATTTACTTGAGTAAAATTTGTCTCTTGCTACGTGCATAGCTTCTA
>CAYNSJ010000040.1:0-23023 GCA_964399835.1 uncultured Methanobacteriaceae archaeon
AAACAATTTTTCTTTTTTAATATGGATATAGAAAAACTTGAAGATGTAAAAAAGATTAATATGAGTACTAAAGAAAAAATAAATCAGTTGTTTTATTTAATTCTGAGTAAAGATCCTTCTTCTTTTTTAGATTCTAAGGAATTAAATGAGAAAATACAAGAATCATATAATTATCGTGACTTAATTTTTTTTGTATTAGAATCTATGAAATATTATGATACTATTGTAAAAGAAAATCAATTTTATACAATTAAATTCAAAAATATATTGGTTGATATTATTGATGATGGAAAAATAAATGGTGAAATAGGAAAAGATATTAAAACAGAATATATTGTAAAATCAATATATACTCAAGCGTTAGGTAATTTTTTTGAATTATTATTAAATCCTGAAATAGATATAGCTACAGAAATAAAATGTAATATGGATATTTTTTGGGTATATATAGAAAAATAAAATTGATCATATAAAGAGTTGTTTTATAATATAAAATATGGTACTTTTTAATGTTTATTTTATAAATTAAAATTATTTTATTTTAATAAATTTTTCATAATATTTTTTTTTATTAAATACTTTTTTTCACAGTTTTTTTAGAAAATTAATTAATAATATATTCTTAAGTTAATATTTATATAACATGATAACATCTTAAATTAATTACTTTATGATATTATTTATTTTATAAAAATTATCATTAATTAGATATTACATATAATATAATTACAATAAATCAAATAACTAATTTTTAATAAGTATAATAATTATTTTATAATAATATTAATTAAAATACGAGGAAAACAGAATATGTTAGATGAATCATTAAATAAACCATGGCAAATAGAATACTTTGATATTTTTGCAAAAGATTTCAATAATAAAGAAAAATTACAAGAAGCAGATAAACTAAAAATAGAACATTTTCCACCAGTATTAGGTAAATATTCTACTGATTTAGATATAGAAAACTTAAAAGAAATTTGTAATGGAAAACTAACACTAAAGAAAGCTAAATTATCTCCAGATCATAATGATAAAATTATAAAAACAAATTATGAAGATACAATTAAAGCTCAACTTGATATACTTATGCAAGAGCAAATAAAAAAATTGAAAGGAGAAGATCCAAATTTCTTAGCACCTGATGAAGAAAAAATCATTAATGAGTCTGATTTTCCATTTATTAAATTAATGACATTAGTATATACTAAAGATACAAATCAAATGACTGATGAAGATCAGAAAAAATGGAAAGATTATATGAATCAATTCATTAATCAACAAATTATATTTGGAGTAATAAATACTTACTTTACTGTAAATTTATATCAAGAAAATTTTTATACGACTGATTTACAAACTCCTTATAATAAAGAAGAAATTTGGTCAAAATATGTAGATAATAAAGGATATTGTGCAACATATGATTTTAAAGAGTTAACTGAAGCAAATGCTAGACAAATTCAAAAGATATATCCTGTGTTACGAGCTAATAAACCTTTAGAAATAGATGAATTAGAATATGATATATATAATAATCATGTTGCTTCATTAATAAGAGTTGAAGAAGAAGTAATAGAAGATGATAATTCTTGGAAATTCATAACAAATCATCAATATACTGAAACAGAATATCAGAAACTTAATTCATTACTTGAGCCAATATACCAAATAACTATTAATTATCCTGCAATACATGATATAGCTCATAATGATCATTTAGAATTTAAAGAAGGTATGTTGGAATACAATTACCCAGAAGTAATAGATGAAATTCTTGAAGTAATAGAATCTGAAGAATATAAAAAAGTAATAAATAAACTTTATCAACCAGTATTAGCAATAACTAGTGATGAAATGACTATTGATTTTATGAAACCTGAAGCAATATATTTAGGATTAGATTTCCCTGAAGATAAAGTACAAGAATTCAAAGAAATAACTGAAGATAATGAAGTAAGAATATTTCAAATTAAACAGTCTGAAGGAAAAATGTTCAAAGCAAATATAAATTAAGTAGTATGTGGAAATATCATGACAAAAACACAGTATGAAAAATTAGTAGAAGCATATGAGAATATTGGAGCTACAGCAAGTAGGTTAGAAAAACGAGATATAATTGCAGATTTTCTTGATAATATTAAACAAACTGATCCTGATATAACTTATGATATAACTTTATTATTACAGGGTAAGGTTTTTCCACCTTGGAGTGATAAAGAGTTAGGAATAGCAACACAAATTATTATAAAATCATTATCTAAATTATTAGGCGAAAATACAAGAGTTATAGAAGATAAATTAGCTTCTGTTGGGGATATGGGTGAAATTACTGAGGAATTGTTAAAAAATAAAAAACAAACTACATTTTTCACAACACCTTTAACAGTTAAAAAAGTTATAACCAACCTTAGAAAAACTGAAACTCAGAGTGGTAACAATTCTCAAAATAAAAAAATTAGTTTAATTCAAGAGTTATATACTTCTGCTACACCAAAAGAAGCTAAATATATAACTAGAACTATTACTGAGAGACTTAGAATTGGTGTAGGTGAAGGGACATTAAGTGATGCAATCGCTAGAGCTTATGATATAGATAAAGATGTTATTGATCAAGCTTATATGTTATCTAATGATTTGGGGGAAGTAGCTAGTAGGGCACAGATTTCAAAAGAAGAAGTAGAAAAAATTACATTAACTCCAGGTAAACCTATACGACCTATGTTGGCTCAACTTAGTCCGGGTATAAAAAAAAGTATAGAAGAGATGGAAGAAACTATTTGTGAAACAAAGTATGATGGAATACGAGTTCAAATTCATCATATAAATGGTAATACAAAAATATTCACAAGAAGATTAGAAAATGTAACTGAAGCTCTTCCTGAAGTTGTTGAATATATTGAAGATGCTTTGCCAGATAATGAAGATTACATTGTAGAAGGGGAAGTAATAGCTACAAGAGATAATAAACCTATATCTTTCCAATATATTTTACAAAGAGTTAAAAGAAAATATGATATAGATAAAATGCGTGAAAAAATACCTCTTAAAGCATTTTTATTTGATGTATTGTATTATAAAGAACCTACTGTGAATTGGTCAATAGGTAAAAGACGTATACTTTTAGAAAAAATAGTGATACCTTCTGAAAAAGTAGAATTAAGTACAATGAATGTTGTAACACCTGATAATATTGAAGATGCTGAAAAGTTATTTAAATGGTCAATTGAAACAGGTCATGAAGGAATAATGATAAAAGATTATAATAGTTCTTATAAACCAGGTAAACGTGGAAAAAGTATGGTTAAGTATAAACCAATACGAGAAACATTAGATTGTGTTATAACTGGTGGAACTTATGGAAAAGGTAAACGAGCAAAATTCTTTGGATCTTATTTAATATCTTTACTTGATGAAGATAATGGTGAATATAAAACATTAGCACATGCTGCTACAGGTATGGATGATGATTTGTTAGCATCTTTAACTAAACGAATGGAACATTTAATAATTAGTCAAAAGGATCAAGAAGTTATCTTTAAGCCTGAAGTTATTTTAGAAGTAGCTTATAGTGAAATAGTGGAAAGTCCTGAGTATGAAAGTGGGTATTCCTTAAGATTTCCTGCAATAAAAGGAGTTCGGGATGATATTGGATTGGATCAAGTGGATACTATTACAAAATTAAAAGCAATGATACAGTTACAAAATAAAGAATAACTTTCTTTTTTTATTTTTTATATAATATTATTATTAATAAGTTATAATAAAGTATTAATTATATAAATTATGCAAGATGAAAAAATATTTAAAATAGCAATAATTACAACAGTAATTGGATTAATTGGAGTTATTATTTTAACAGGTTATGTAAATCCAGAACAATTAACTATAAAACAAATAGATAAAACTAAAATTGATAAACAAGTTCAAATAACTGCTACTGTTACTGATGTGATACAAACAAAAACGGGAACACAAATATTAACATTAGAAGATGATACAAGTTCTATAAATTTGGTTATATTTCCATCAATAAATGTAGATAGTAATAATATAAATCAATATAAAAATAAGCAGGTAACTGTAATTGGACAAGTTACTGAATATAAAGGACAAGTAGAATTAATACTTGAAGAATATTATAATCTAAAAGTAAAATAATAATAGTTAGTACTAAACGTTTAATTGTTTAGTACAAAACTTCAACATTCACATTTATTGTGATTCTATTCTTTTACTGAATAGCTTAGTATAAAATTTAAATAAAATCTTTGCTAAAACTCTTTTTATACCAGGTAATGGTACACCTTCAGGATAATCAGAATTCAATATACCTTCTTTTGTCCAATATTCTTTATCTTTACTAATGAAACCAATATTTGCCATACTTCTCCATAGAGAATAAACATTTAATGAATAAATAGATGGAGAACTAGGTTGATTTTTAACACTTTTATAAAAATCTGATACAACATCACTAATTTCAGATATGGTTTTTTCTTTTAGAGGTGGTTCGGTACTGTTTCCTCTAAAACCTAAACTATAACATTTATTATATCCAAAATATGTTAAACTTTCTTTTACATATTTAATAACTTCTTTATGACCTGATCCAGCAGTAGTGGTTATTATTAATGCAGTTTTCTTAAAAAAGTATGGTCTATGGAATAAAAATGGTAAATGATCAAAGAAATTTTTTAATAATGCAGAAACATTCATAATATATACTGGACTAGTAACAATTAAACAATCTGCTTCTTTCATCTTATTAAGTAATGGTTGAATTATATCACTATGGGGACATGTTTCTTCTCCATTTAAAACACAAGATAAACAACCAGTACAAAATGGTATATTCTCATCTTTAAGATAAATTTGATCAAAGTCAACATTACCTATTTCTTCTAATTCTTTCATAGCTTCTTTAGTAATTCTATATGTATTACCCTTTCTTGGACTTCCATGTATAACAAGACATTTCATTACTTAATCCCCCAGTAATGGTTTCTTTTCCTTAATTACTATAGACTATGCAAGTAACTAAATGTTATATTTATTGCTATTTATTAAAGATTAATTAATGTATCCGGTTGTATTTTTTTATTTAAAGTACATATGTGATACTTGTTAATAATATAAAATATTTTATATTATAATTTATATTAAAGTTAATTAAATAGTTATTGACATATCTATTTATTTAGTATTAGTCAATATTAAAATAAGTAATGATTTAGGAAGATTTTTAATTATGAACAAAGAATATTTAAGTAAAGATTATATTTTATTATTTCCAGCTCTAATAGCATTTTTGATAAGTTCTTTGTTATTATTCAAATATTCTACTCCTATTTCTTGGGATGTTTTTTATCATATGCATATGATAAATTTATATATTAGTAAAGGATTAATATTTTGGGATTTTAGCACTGTAGCACCTGAAGGTAGGCTTATTTTATATCCTCCATTATTTCATTTGGTTCTTGCTAGAATATGTTTAATAACAGGTATTACACCTTCAATGTTGTGTTGGATTTTACAACCAATATTTTCAGGTTTGTTAATATTTGTCATAACAGTTATTTCATCAAAGTTAACTAATAATAAAACTGGTTTTATAACAGGTTTTATGGCATTGTTATCTTTTAGTACATTTAATAGGGGAACATTATGTAGTCCTGAGACTGTTGCTTTGATGTTATTTCTTATTTCAGCATATCTATTCTATGATGGATTTAAATTTAATAAATTAAAAAGTAGAGTGATATCTGCAATATTATTAGGTTTAATTTTTAATATTCATATGGCAACAGGTTTGTTACTTTTAGCTTCTTTAAGTGGTTATGCTATTGTATTGTTATATAAAAGATCTATAAATTTTAAAGATGTATTATGTTATGGGATAATAGTTGTAATTGTTGGTTGTCCTTGGTGGATTTATATTTATCTCCATTATACGGTTCTTTTGAGTACATTCAAAGGTAATAATATTTTGTTATGGGATTATTTTTTTAAATATTATGGTATTATACCTACATTATGTACATTAATGGGAAGTTATGCATTAGTAAAAAAAGATAATTATAAAGATATCAAAGTATTTCTTTTATCAATATCCTTGATTTTATTATTGTTAAGTCAACTTCATTATTTGGGTTTTGGTATTATACCAAAAAGAGTTTTAGAAGTAGCTGCTTATCCTTTAATAATAATAGCTGGAATTGGGTTTAGTGAAATTTATAAAGATATTAAATTAGTCGATATTAAATATATTATTGTTATTTTATTTATATTACTTTCATCGTTATCTGCTTTGATGTATACTGATAGTTATACTCCTGTTTTAATGAATAATGAAGAATCAGGGGAACTTTTAGTTCCATATAATATCCATTTATTAATTGATCCTGTGGGAACTTATTATAAACCTACTATTATTTCTGATCGATTTGGTAATAGTACTCTGGCTCATGATAGGTATAATGTAATGGTTATTTTTAAAAAAGAAAATAATAGGCACATAGTAGTCTCAGAAGATCCGATAATGGATACAATTTTAGTATCTAATACACCTTCAAGGGTAGTATATGGAGGATTTAGTGAATCAATACCATCAAATGCTGTGGATCCTACTCATATTATAAAAGGTTATTCTACAAAACAAGAATTGAAAGATTTATCGGTAGGATATATAATAATAAAAAGTAATACTACTACACCATATTATTCAGACATGATTTATAATAATACTAATTATAAAGTATGTAAAATAAAATCAGAGTATTTAAAATAGGTTATAAAAATGAAAATATCTAAAAAAATATTATTAATAATAATTGGAATAATTGGCATTGGGGTATTATTGTTCACTTTAAATTTTTATACTGATAATTTAGGATCAAACAACAATACTTTGGTTATCACAATGTGTACAGGAGACATGCGTGGACTTGAAATAGGAGTATCACCTTATGTGGGATATAAACATATGCCTTTAATATTATCTGATGATACATTGCCAAATCAGTTATCAAATTGGTTACCCTCTTTTATTAAAAAACATAATATAAAAAAAATTATTGTAGTTGGACCTTTATCGGGGTATCAAATATTTAATCTTGAACAATATGGTATTCCAGTTCAACAAATTGGAGGAAATTCTAAATCAGAAATATTAACAAATATTGCTGAAAATACAAATGATAAAAATAATAGTTCAATTATAATAACTGCTTCTGATCCTCAAGCAGGAGTATTAGGTGCATATACTAAAACACCTGTATTCATAACAGCTAATAATAGTACTTATAACTCAGCACAACATTTAGATGATCATTATAAGGATTATATCATAACTCATAGAATCAAACAGGTAATAATAGTTGGTGATTTGCCTAATTCTTTGAAAAATGAAATAATGCAATGTAATACAACTGTTGAGCAACTAAATGGAAAAAATAGTGTAGAAATTAGTATGAGTGTAAATAATAAGTTAAAAAATGAGGGTTATATTAACAATACAACTACAGCATATATTGGATTTTATGGTGAAATAGCTGCAGTAATACCTAATATAATATCTGATCATGCTATATTGATAGAAAATCCTTCAAGTAATACTGAACAAGCAATAGCTTATCTTAATAATTCTCATATTAAAAATGTAGTATTAACTAGAAATACACCATCACAATATTTACAGATGGAAGAAATGGATTGTATAGATGAAAATGTAATTGAACAATTAAATAATTCTAACATATCAATAGAGCAACTTGTACAAAATAGAACACTTGATGAAACAACGGGATTATATGATGTTAAAATAAATGCAGCTGAAAGATTATATGGTGTCACAGAGAATAATGGGTATAAAAATATAAACAATAATACTAAATTTGAAACCTCTGAATATCCACCTTTAATTCAAATTTTACAAGATAATACCAAATGGCAAGATTCAAATAATATAACTGTATTCATAACTCAAAATAATAATAGTACTTATATTGTTCAATGGAATACAATTCATCCTTATAAATGGGTAAAAATTTCAGATACGTATTATAACGTTAAATCGGATAATGGATATGAGTACCGATGGATAAAAAATAATAATACATGGTATGTCTATTATAAATATAATAATTACACTTATTATACAGCTAAATGGACTAAAAATAATGATAGTACTTGGACAGAACAGCAAAGAGATTACAAATATAACTGGTTATATTATAACAAAGAGTGGTTTTGCATATCAAATAATAATTCAACAATAGTATACACATTAACTAAAATGGGAAATTAAACAAAAAAATTATAGGCAATAATAAAAATATATAATATATAATACATACTTTAAAAATACAAAATTTATAATTTAATAATTATAAAAAAACTATAAAATATAAGAGGAAGAATTAATACATGAAACAACTATTCGGTACATTTGGAGTAAGAAGAGTAGCAAATCAAGTTTTAACACCTGAATTTGCATCTAAAATTGCAGCAGCTTATGGAAATACAACCAAAGGAACAATAGCAATAGGATCTGATCCAAGAACATCTTCAGAAATGATTAAACATGCAGTAACTGCAGGTTTATTATCTGCAGGATGTGATGTAGTAGATTTAGGAACAGTACCAACACCAGCATTACAATATGCAGTAAGAAATTATTATGATGGAGGAATAATGGTAACTGCATCACATAATCCACCAAAATATAATGGTCTAAAACTTCTAGATAAAGATGGAATAGGAACACCTGATGATTTAGAAGAAAAAGTAGAAGATATATATTTCAATGATAAGCAAGAACGTGTAACTTGGGATAAAATAGGAAAAGCTTATAAAAATAATCTTACTGATGAGTATATAGATGAAGTAATAAAAAGAGTAGATTCTGAAGCTATAAAAAATGCTAATTTAAAAGTAGTAGTAGATTGTGGATGTGGAGCAGCATGTTCAACAACACCATATATAGTAAGAGAATTAGGTTGTGAAGTAACGACATTAAACTGTCAACCAGATGGAGCATTTCCTGGAAGAAATCCAGAACCTACAGAAGATAATTTACAAGATTTAATGAATGTAGTAAAAGCAACTGGTGCTGATATAGGAATAGCTCATGATGGCGATGCTGATAGAACAATATGTATTGATGAAAAAGGACAATTTGTATTTGGGGATAAATCATTTGCATTAGTAGAAAAATGTATGTTAGAAAAAAATAATGGTGGAAAAATAGTAACAACTGTAGCAACAAGTAATGCTATAGCTGATATTGCATTAGAGAATAATGGAGAAATAATTCTAACAAAAGTAGGAGATCTTGTAGTAGCACGTAAATTACAAGAAGTTGATGGTCTATTTGGTGGAGAAGAAAATGGTGGTTTAATATTCCCTGATTTTGTTTATGGAAGAGATTCTGGATTAGCTACAGCAATGATTTTAGAAATAATGGCAACTACTAAAAAACCATTATCTGAATTAATAAGTGAATTACCATCATATTATTCTGAAAAAAGAAAAGTACAATGTCCTGATGATAAAAAAACTGCAGTAGCAAAAGGAGTTATAGAAGACACAACTGATTATGAAGTTGATACTACTGATGGAGTTAAAGTCATTACAGATTATGGATGGGTAATCATAAGACCTTCTGGAACAGAACCAATATATAGATGTTTTTCAGAAGCAAAAACACCAGAAAAAGCAGCAGAACTTGCTGATTGGGGTATGACATTAATCAGTAAATATTTAGATTAAATTTATTTTATAGGATGTAATATGCATTCTATTTTTTTATACTATTTTTTAAAAAGATTACTATTTTGTATTTTTAATAATTGATTAAAAATATCTAGTTTTAAAAAGAGTTAATTTATTTTTATATAAATCATTAAATTCTGTTATAATTAGTTAAATTCTATATTTTGGGGTTTATATTTTCGTTAAAAAAATATGTGTGGATGCACTCTATAATAAGCACATCCATTAAAATCCTTATTTAATTCCGTTTAGGAGGGTAATCAAAAAGATTTTATTAATATTTAACACACAATTTTCAACACACAATTATTATATTTTCTTAATTATATGTTAAAGGTTACCCTTATTTTGATTTTTTAATTAAAGCTTTATTTTATTTTTACAGTTTTCTACTTCTTTAATATTAAAAAATAAAATTTTTAAAATATTTTTATTTATTATTGGGTACCCTACTTATTTATTTTAAGAAATAACATTAGTATAAGTTCAGTAACTTATTTTTTATTTTATTTTTCTGATTTAATCAAAATAATTTTATTTATTTTTCGTTTTAGTATTTTTTATATATGATGTTTTATATAAATCAATATTAAGGTTTTAATAAAATATTAAGATATTAATAAAGAAATAACATTTTATCTTATTATAGAATAAACACCAATTATAATTAATTTCTTTATTGTATTAGAGCTATATTACTTAGACTAATATGATTATTTTTTAATTTAATTTTTCAATAATTATTAATTACTTAAACTAATAGGAGATTTAACTTATGACAGACACTAATATGGAAATTGCTAGTCGTATGAAAGATATGAGAGAAGTATATGAAGTTAGTGTACAAGAAATGGCTTCAAAATTAGAAGTTTCTATTGATGTATATAACCAGTATGAAGCTGGTGAAATTGATATTCCAGCAAGTATAATATATGAAGCAGCAAAGATTTTTGATGTAGATACAAGTCTTTTACTAACTGGTGAAGATACAAGGATGAGTGTATTTGCAGTTACACGTAAAAATAAAGGCGTACGTGTAGACCGTCGTAAAGAATATGACTATGAAAATCTTGCAGCTAATTTCTCACATAAACAAATGGAACCATTTGTAGTAACAGTTAGTCCACAAGTTGATGATAAAATTCCAGAACCAAATTATCATAAAGGACAAGAATTTGTATATGTTATTGAAGGAACATTACGAGTTTATATTAAAGATAATCAAGTAGATCTAGAAATTGGAGATTCTATATACTTTGATTCTATAAATGAACATGCAATGGTAGCATTAAATGATAAACCAGTTAAATTCCTTGATGTGCTATTATAAATTACGAATAATAATTTCAATCATAAATAATAATTTCAATCATAAATAATAATTTCAATCATAATAAAAAAAAGAGTAGGTGAATTAATGACATCGTTATTAAAAGATTTTTTACCAAAAACATCATTTGATTCATATGAAGATTTTCAGGAAAACTTTGAAATAAGCGTTCCTGATGATTTTAATTTTGCATATGATGTAGTAGATAAATATGCTAAAGAGGATCCAAAGAAAATTGCATTAGTATGGTGTAATGATACTGAAGATAAAACCTTTACATTTAAAGATTTAAAATATTTCAGTGATAAAGCAGCAAACTTTTTTGTATCTATAGGTGTTAAAAAAGGAGATAAAGTTTTATTAACTTTAAAAAGTAGATATGATTTTTGGATTACAATAATAGCATTACATAAAATAGGAGCTATTGTAATACCAGCAACTCATATGTTAAAACCAGAAGACATCGAATATAGGTTAAAATCAGCAGATATTCATACAGTTGTTACAATACGTGAAGATGGAGTTCCAGAATGTTTTGAAGAAGCTGAAAAAGATGCAGGTGTAAAACTTAATAAAGTGTTTGCTGGAGATATTGATCTTGATGGTTGGTATAATTTAAGAGACGAAATTGAAAGGGCATCTGATGATTTTAAAAGACCTACTGGTGAAGATAAAAATCTTGTAACTGATACATCAATTATATTTTTCTCATCAGGAACAACAGGATTACCAAAAATGGTAAATCATAGTTTTGGATATCCATTAGGACATATTATAACAGCTAAATATTGGCATAATGTAGTTGAAGATGGTTTACATTATACAATAGCTGATACTGGTTGGGGAAAAGCTCTTTGGGGTGAAATATATGGTCAATGGATTTCTGGATCAGCAACATTTGTATATGATTATGATAGATTCCATGCTGGTGAAGTACTGGATAAAGCATTAAGTCATAAAATTACTACATTTTGTTGTCCACCTACTATGTATAGATTCTTTATTAAAGAAGATCTTTCAAAATATGATTTTTCAACAATTGTATATGCTACAACTGCTGGAGAACCATTAAATGATGAAGTATTTAGACAGTTTAAAAAATCTACTGGTCTAGAAATTAAAGAAGGATTTGGACAAACTGAAACAGTGTTATCCATTGGAACATTCCCTTGGATGGATATAAAATTAGGTTCTATGGGAAAACCATCACCACTATTTAATATAGATCTCTTAAATAAAGAAGAAGAATCTTGTGATATTGGTGAAGAAGGAGAAATTGTGATAGATATATCTGAAGGTTATCCATTAGGATTATTTAAAGGATATTATAATGATCAAGCAAAAACAGATAAAACTTGTAGAGCTGGATATTATCATACAGGGGATACTGCATGGAAAGATGAAGATGGATACTTCTGGTTTAAAGGTAGAGTTGATGATGTAATCAAAAGTTCTGGATATAGAATAGGTCCTTTTGAAGTTGAAAGTGCTTTATTATCACACGATGCTGTATTGGATTGTGCAATTACAGGAATTCCTCATCCAATAAGAGGACAAATTGTAAAAGCAACCATTGTATTAGCAAAAGGATATGAACCATCAGAAGAATTAACAAAAGATATACAAAATCATGTAAAACATGTAACAGCACCATATAAATATCCACGTGCAGTTGAATATGTTGATGAACTTCCAAGAACAATAAGTGGAAAAATAATGAGAAAAAAAATAAGAGTGGAAGATGAAGAGAAAAATAAAAATAAAAACTAAAATTTATTTTTAATTAATTCTCATTATAGTTAATGAATAATATAAAAAAGAGGAGAAATTAGATTAAAATGACTGGTAAACCATACCCTAAATTTAATCATTTAGAATGTAAACAATGTGAACGATGTATATTAGCATGTCCTTATAATTTATTAGAATTATCTACAAAATTAAATGAAAGAGGATATAGATACGTCGAGTATGTAGGTGAAGGATGTGTAGGATGTGCAAATTGTTATTATACATGTCCAGAACCATTAGCAATAGAGATACACATACCATTATATAAAGGAGAAGAATAAAATGGCATCACAACTAGTTAAAGGAAATACAGCTGTAGTAATAGGGGCTATGTATGCTGGATGTGATTGTTTCTTTGGATATCCAATAACACCAGCAACAGAAATATTACATGAAGCATCAAGATATTTTCCACAAGTTAATAGAAGCTTTTTACAAGCAGAATCAGAAGAAGCTGCTATAAATATGGTATATGGAGCATCAAGTGCAGGTCATAGGGTATTAGCTGCTTCAAGTAGTCCTGGTATAAGTCTAAAACAAGAAGGAATATCTTATTTAGCAGGAGCAGAATTACCTGCAGTAATTATAGATATTGTAAGGGCAGGACCAGGTTTAGGTAATATTGGACCAGAACAATCTGATTATAATCAAGTAGTAAAAGGTGGAGGACATGGTAACTATAAAAATATAGTACTTGCACCTAATTCCGTTCAAGAAATGTGTGATTTTGTTAGGAAAGGATTCCATTTAGCAGAAAAATATAGAAATCCTGTAGTTATTTTAGCTGATGGAGTATTAGGACAAATGGTAGAACCATTAGAATTTCCTGAAGATGCTGAATTACCACCAATTGATGATTCATTATCTGTAAGAGGTACAAAAGAAACAAAAGAAAATCTTGTAACATCAATATTTTTAAATTTTGATGAATTAGAAGAATTTAATTATAAAATACAAGAAAAATATCAAGAAGTTCAAGATAATGAAGTGGATTATGAAACATATCAAATAGAAGATGCAGATATAATTCTTGTAGCATATGGTATAAGTAGTAGAATTTCAAGATCTGTAGTAGATGAACAAAGAAAACAAGGTAATAAAATAGGATTATTTAGACCAAAAACATTATTCCCTTTCCCAGAAAAAGAACTCAAAGAAATCACAGAGAAAAATCCTAATGTACAGTTAATATCAGTTGAAATGAGTAATGGACAGATGAAAAAGGATATCGAACTTGTAACGGAATCTAAAGTATCTGTAACATTAGCTAATCGTATGGGTGGAAACTTAATTGATGTTGAAACTATTAATAAAGCAATAAGTAAAGTACAGGAGGCAAAACAATGAGTAATGAAGAAATAAGAGAAAAAGTTATTAAAAAAGCAGATTCATTAAATGATGTATTCACAAGAAAAGGTGGATCCGCACCAACAGCAACTCATTATTGCCCAGGTTGTGGACATGGAGTAGTACATAAACTTATAGCAGAAGCAATGGATGATTTAGATATTCAAGATAGATCTGTAATGATTTCACCAGTAGGTTGTGCAGTATTTGCTTATTATTACTTTGATTGTGGTAATGTTCAAACAGCACACGGAAGAGCACCTGCTGTATCAACTGGAATTTCAAGAGCAGAAGATAATGCAGTTGTAATGTCTTATCAAGGTGATGGTGATTTAGCATCAATTGGATTAAATGAAACAATACAAGCAGCTAATCGTGGAGAAAAAATGGTAGTATTCTTCATAAACAATACTGTTTATGGAATGACTGGAGGACAAATGGCACCAACAACATTAATTGGTGAAAAAACAACAAGTAGTCCAACGGGAAGAGATTCATTTTATACTGGATATCCATTACATTTATGTGAGATATTAAATACTTTAAAAGCACCTGTGTTTATAGAAAGAGTATCAGTATCTGATATAAATCATATAAGACAAGCTAAAAAAGCAATACATAAAGCATTAGAAATACAAAGAGATCAAAAAGGATATGCATTTGTAGAAATATTATCACCATGTCCAACAAATTTAAAACAGGATGCAAAAGGTGCAATTGATTTTATAAATAATCAAATGGAAAAAGAATTTCCATTAAATCAATTCAGAGATCGTTCTGAAGAAGTAGAACCTGTAATTAGACCTAAAAGTGACTTTACAAAAGAATCACTTGATAATATATTTAATATTGATCCTGAACACAATATTAAAACAGAACCTGATCCATCATTCCCTGAAATTAACATGAAAATATCTGGATTTGGAGGACAAGGTGTACTTAGTTTAGGTCTTATAATAGCTGAAGCTGGTTATCAAAGTAGTAAATATGTATCTTGGTATCCTGCATATGGACCTGAACAGAGAGGTGGAACAAGTAACTGTACTGTCACAGTTTCTGGACAAATGATAGGTTCACCTGCAGTACATGATGTGGATATACTAGTTGCATTAAACCAACCATCACTGGAATCATTTAAAAACAATATGAAACCAAATGGAATAATAATCTATGATTCAACTATACCTGATCCTGAAAAACAAGAAGGAATTACATATATTAAGGCACCAGCAACAGAAATAGCTCAAGAAAAAGGTAATAAAAAAATGGCAAATACTGTCATTTTAGGTATAATTAAAGAACAAGGAAAATTCATACCAGAAGAATCCTTTATAAATGCAATAAAAGAAAAATTTAAAAATAAACCAAAATTAATAGAACCTAATATAGAGGCATTTAAAGCTGGAGCTCAATGGGCAAAAGAAAATGCAAAATAAATTTTAACTTTTTATTACTTTTTTTAATTATTTTTTTTTTATATGAAAATGGAGATGGCATTATGAACCAAAATGGTTCAGATAATAAATGGAAAATATTAGCTACTTTATCATTAGGTGTTATGATGGCTACTATCAACACAAGCATAGCTAATGTATCTTTACCTACAATTGGAATTTATTTTAATAGTAATATTGGAGTAACTGGACTTGTACTTACTGCTTATTTTGTTACCTTTATTGGATTAGCTCTTTTATTTTCTAGAGCTGGTGATTTTTATGGACATGATACTATTTTTAAATATGGTACATTAGGTTTTTCAATTGTTGCTGTATTATGTACGATAGCACCAACAATTTATATATTAGTTTTATGTAGAGCTTTACAAGGTATATTTGCTGCAATGTTACTTGCAGGACCTATGGCTATATTACAAGAAGCTTTTCCTACTGATTATTTAGGTCGAGCATTTGGTATATACTCTGTATTTGCTGCAGTAGGTTTAGCATTAGGACCTACTCTTGGAGGAGTACTTCAAGGTTTATACAGTTGGAGAGCAATATTTTTGATAGGAGCACCACTAGGTTTTATTACCTTTTTGATGGCTGTATACAGTTTAGATAAAATAGAAACTAGAACTGGATTTTGGGATATGAAAGGTGTAACTTTTGAATTTCTAACAATTTTATTTATAATTATCACTGTGAATTTTTTAGAAAGTGCTGATTATATGTTAAGTTTAATATTTGGAATAATAACTATATTTTTATTCTTGTGTTTTATTAAAGTAGAATTTAATGCTACTGATCCTGTAATGAATTTAAAATTATTTTCTAATAAAACCTTTTCAACAGCTAATATAAATCTACATTTAGCTTATATTAGTGAGTATGTTATGTTATTTGCATTACCATATTTTTTAGAAAAAGTAAGTCATGAATCTTCTATGGTTACAGGTTTAGTATTAAGTTCTGCACCTTTGATGATGATATTCTTTGCACCTTTAAGTGGTTGGATAACTGATAAAAAAGGTACAGTTTTACCAACTATTGCAGGTACTATACTTTGTATAATTTCTTTAATATGTATAACTACATTAAATGTAAAAACATCTGCTATTGATGTATTTATTTACTTTGCATTATATGGTATTGGTTGTGGATTATTACAGTCACCTATTAATAAAGCTATAATGGTTTCTGTACCAGATAAATATCAAGGAACAGCATCAGGAATTATTTCAACAGTACGTAGTCTTGGTATAAGCTTTGGTGTATGTTATGGTGGATTGATTTTATCATTATCAGTATCTGAAATAGCTTTAAAACAAGAATTATTATATGGAATGTATGCAATAGAATTAACTAATGGAATCCATTATGTAGCAATATTTGGAATAGTGTTATGTATAATAACAATAATATTTACTATTATAGGTAAACCTAGTAAAAATGATAATATTTAAAAGGAGATATTCAATGGTTAGTAAAAATATTGCAGGTTTGATTTCTTTTTTCTTACCTGGAATAGGTCAAGTTGTACAAGGTAAAACAAAACAAGGTATTATAATATTTATAGTAGCATGTATCTTGACAGCATTAGTATTTGTTTTTACAAATAGTACAAAATATATGTATTCAGTTTACTTTTTTATTGGTATTATTGCAGCTGCTACTGCTCGTGAATTACCTGAAAAATAATTAATTTTAGTTTTTAAAAAATTAAAAAATTAGAAATAATATTTTTTTTTAATTACTCTATTTTTTTTATGACATCTACTATTTCCGGTTTCCTTAGACTATAATAAATCCAAGTTCCTTTTCTTCGCCCTTTAATTAATTTTGCTTTTTTTAATATATTTATATGATGAGATATGGTTGGTTGGGATTTATCAAGTTCTGCTTGGATTCTACAGGAACATAATTCATGTCCATCTAATAAATAGAGTATACTTAATCTTGTAGGATCAGTCATAGCTTTTAATAATTCTACTTGATCCATTATTTTTTCTTCAGAAGGTATATCATATTTAATTTTAGATATTTTACATTTCTGATTATTATTCATCTCATTTTCTTCCATGTTTATTACCTTTATTATTTAACTTATATATTATTTATCAATGTATGTATTTTAATATCTAAATATTTATATATTTAAATATATATATATTATATAATTGAAGATATAAAAAAAATAAAAAATTTAATAAATTATTAATAAAAATTTTATGTGGTGTTAAAATGACTAAAACATTAGTAGCATACTTTTCAGAATCAGGAAAAATAGAAAATATTGTGTCAAAGATAAAAAATAAAACTGATGCTGATACTTATAAAATAAATACAATTAAAGATTATCCGTCAAATGATTTAATATTAAAAGCTGTATCAAAAATGGAAGCTATATTAAATAATAGACCAAAATTAAAAGAAGATATACTTATTGATGATTATGATGAAATTTATTTGGGTTTTCCTAATTGGTGGAGTAATATACCAATGGCAGTATATACCTTTTTAGAAAGTCATGATTTTAAAGATAAAAAAATAATACCATTTTGTTCACATGAAGGTGATGGGATGGGAAATACTTTAGAAGATGTAGTACGAGCTTGTCCAGATTCATTTATTTGTGATGGATTATCTATTTATTCTAATAACATTACAGAATCTGAAGTAGAAAAATGGGTTAGCTTAAATTAAAATAAATATTATAAAAAAACTATCATTATTTGTGTAATGAATTGAATTTTTATTAAAAGATTCAAAGATAAGTGATTAAATATGACAAATCAATTAATAGTGTATTTCACACAAAGTAACAATACTAAAAAAATAGCAAACAGGATAAAAAATAAAACAAATGCAGATCTATTTGAAATTAAAACAGTTAAACATTATCCTTCGGGTTATAATGAATTAGTGGATGTTGCAAAAGAAGAATTAAAAAATAATAATCGACCTGAATTAAAAGAAAATATTGATATTACTAATTATGATATAATTTATTTGGGTTTTCCTAATTGGTGGAGTAATATACCGATGTGTATTTACACATTTTTGGAATCACATAATTTTTCAAATAAAATAATTGCTCCATTTTGTTCAAATGGTGGAGGGGGACTAAGTAAAACTGTCCAAAATATTATTAATGCAGTACCAGATGCAAAAGTCACTGATGGATTATCAATTAATTACAGTAATCTTTCAGAATCTCAATTAGAAAATTGGTTAAATACTATTTAAAAAATAATAGAAAATAAATATTTTAAAAAAAGGATTATTTACTAAGAGGAATTTATTTTCCCTTAGTTTATATTTTTTTTTATTTATTATGACGTCTTTCAAATTCATCAAAAAGATCGTCAATATCTACACCTTTATATACTAGTGTTAGTAATGTGAAAAAGATCAAATCTGCTGATTCATATACTAAGTCTTCATCGTTTTTTGCTGCTAGTATAACTTCTGCGGATTCTTCACCTACTTTTTCAAGAATTTTATCAATAGCTTTTTTATCAGAGTCTTGCATTATTTCTGAGGTGTATGAATCGATAGGGTTGTCTCGTCTATCTTCTAGTGTTTTGTATACTTCTCTTAATATTTCATCTTTCATTTTTTCACTGCCTTAATTGCGGATTTATTTTTGCCACGTAAACTATCTGTTATAGCAATTAATGGATGTTGAGCATCATTAATAATTTCTATATCTCTTAGTGAAAAAATACCATTTTTTTCCGCTGTTTTTTCTAGTCCTAACTTAATTTTTTTACTGAGTGTGATAACATAAGCATCAATTTCTGAATATCCCATACGATTAGCAGCTACTAATCTATGATGTCCATCTACTACAAGATATTTGTTTTTTTCGATTTGTACTACAATAATAGGTTCTGCAAGGCCTCTTTCTATTTCATAAGTTCTTCCTTGTAATTCATCAGCATATATTTTATCTTGAGTAGGTTTGAGCTCAGATATTTTCACATCTTCTTCTGTAAGATACGTTTTTATTCCATATAACTGTTCCAATGACTCTCTGAATTGATTTACTTTTTCTGGTGTTGATCTTTCTATATGAGATCTTAGAATGTCGGTATTTGTAATTATACCTAATACAGTTCCTTCTTTGTTGGTAACAGGTAGTCTTGAAATTCCCATTCTAAACATAACGCGTGCAGCGTCATTAATATCCAGTTCCTCATTCGCAATTACAATGTCTCTTGACATCATACCACGAACTGTTGGTTTTAGATCTTTTATTAGGAGATCCGCTGTTGTTATCATTCCTACAATTTTATTATTCTCTTGTACAGGAAAGCCATCGTGACCGGTATTTTGTATAATTTGTTTCAAATCTACGATTGTTGTATCAGGGTTTACTGTTATTACATCGTGCGTCATGTAGTCTTTTACTTTATCGAATATTTTCATTGTTTTCCTCTCCTTTAATAAATTAAAATAGGTAAAGAATGGGGGTAAATTAATTTTATCTTTATAATTTATCTAAAGCTTCTTTTATTTTAGTATTAGCTTCACCAGCATTAGCTTTTCCTCTGGTTAGTCTCATGACTTGACCTACTAAGAAGTTTACTGCATTTTCTTTACCATCTTTATAATCTTGAACTGCTGCTGGATTTTCATCAATTGCTTGGTTTATAGCATTTGCTACAGCATCATCTTCAACAACACCAATAATATCCATTTCTTTACCAATTTCGGTAGGTGTTTTAGAGTTACCTGGCATTTGTTCAACTAATTTATGTGCTGCTTCAGGTGTTACTTGTTTTGAATCTATAAGATTTAATAATTCTACAATATCTTTTGGTGTTATATCACTTTCAGAATATTGCATTTTATTATAATCAAGTACACGTTTAAGTTCATTTCTCATCCATACTGCAGCAGTATTTGGATTAATTTCTTTAGCTACTTCTTCAAATGCATCAGCTAATTCAAGTTCAGATGTTATAACTTTTGCATGATCAGTAGATATACCATACTCTTCTACAAATCGTTTTGTTTTTAAGTGAGCTGGTTCAGGCATTTTTTGTCTAATTTCTTCAACATGAGCTGGATCTATTTTGAGTGGTGGAAGATCAGGATCTGGTATGTATCTGTAATCATCTGCATCTTCTTTAAGTCTCATAGGTACAGTAATCATTTGAGATTCTAAGTATGCTCTGGTTTCTTGTTGAACAGTTTGACCTCTTCTTAAAAGGTTTTTTTGTCTAATTAACTCAAATTTAAGTACTTTATAAGCTCCTCTTATTGAGTTAACGTTTTTGACTTCTGCTCTTTTTCCTCCTTCTATGGAAATGTTAACATCAGCTCTCATAGTACCTTCACCACGTGCACTTCCACTATAATTAAGTACTCTTATGAGCTCATTTAAGAAGTTTCTTGCTTCTTCTGGTGATTTCATATCTGGTTCTGTTACAATCTCAATTAATGCAATACCAGATCTGTTGAAGTCAACAGTACCTCTATCAGGTTTATATTGACCTGGATCTTCTTCGACGTGAACTTCATGTATTCTTACACCATTTAATTCACCTTTTATTCCTACAGGAACTGAAGTTCTTTGATATCCACTTGATAAATCAGGGTAATCGTAATGTTTTCTCATGAAATATACGATTTCATCTGAAATTTCACAACCAAGCATTAATGATACTTTTATTGCACTATCTAATGCTGCTTGATTAGGTGGGAATGGTTTAGC
Source organism: uncultured Methanobacteriaceae archaeon (assembly GCA_964399835.1). GTDB lineage: Archaea > Methanobacteriota > Methanobacteria > Methanobacteriales > Methanobacteriaceae > Methanosphaera. The sequence continues at coordinate 21,410 of CAYNSJ010000040.1, forward strand.
TCCTGGTTGGTTTAAACATACTGGGCAAATATTTGTATTGTTTGGTGCTGACTGATAATTGGTTGGGCAACTACAAAATAATTTTGATTCCGTTGCTAATTGAACGTGGATCTCAAGTCCACACATCATATCTGTAATAATAAATTCCTCCAAATAGTAAATAATCTTTTTTATAATAATTAATTTGAGTATTATTTTTTTTATACTCTTTTGATATTATATTAAAACATCAATATATCATATATTTATATTTAATATTTATTCTAAATTAAGTTTTTTATAATATAATTTAATATTTAGAAAATATTTAAGAAATTATATTTTTTTAATATCTCTATTTTCATAACACATATCAATATATCTTTGTATAAATGGTTCTAATTCGGGTCTTAAATTATTACCTTTTGTTAAACGATCCATATCTGAAAAACTACCTACTAACTCACGATTAGCCCAATATACTTCTTCTTCTACACGTCTACCATAACGATTACCATACATTTTCCATAGAGGAAATTTTGTTATTCCATTACTACCTGCTTTTAGAAGAACTCCTATATTAGCAAGATTATCTGTCCAGGTTCCAGTAATAATTTCTAATTTTGGAAATTTAATTCTTACTGCAGCTACAATAGATGCATAATATAATGAAGCTGGTTGTGGGGTAAGACAATAATCTGTATCTGGATGAGGATTTAATGAATAGAAAATTACTCGATCAATGTCTAATTCTTCAATTAGATTAAATAGATCATTTAAATGTTCTACTTTTTCACCTAAACCAATAATGATAGTAATAGCTTTTTTATAACCTAATTCTCCAGCTTGAATTAACATATTTTTAATATCTATTATAGATTTACTAGGACAAATTTCATTATGGAACTCTTCATTTGCTGTTTCTATAGCACCAGTGACACCAATAATTTCTTCACCATAATGGTCTAATTCATTAGTAATTCCAATGTTTAACCATACAGGGTTATCTGTTATATCGTAGATTGTTTGTGAAATTTCATGTAATTCATCAGAAGTATAAACACCATAACCTCCTGATAAAAATTCTATATTCCACCCCATACGTTTAGTAAGTTCAGCTTCAGCATATATTCCTTTCACATGTCTTTTTGCTTTGTTTGAATCGGATATTCTATCTTTTTGAGAAGACATGTAACAGAACTTACAGTCACCTTTTTCACACCACCATGACAAGAAAATGGCTCTTTCTAATGTTATTTTATTTCCATGATTTTTTATTGTTATTTTATCTGATTCTGATAGTAGATCAAATACTTCACGATTATTTATTTTTTCTATTAAATCCATTTTATCTATTGATCCTTAATTTATTAAAATTATAATGTTAAATATATCCATCTTTTAGCATACTATATTATGTTTTTATCTTTTCTTATTGATATTATTATATGATTTTGAACAATGTTTTTTTTAAAAAATTATTAAAAAATTATTATAATATAATTAAGTTATTTTTTAAATATTGTTTACATTTATTTTCTATTTTCGTTGTATTATTGTTTATTCACAATATGTAACCAAAAGGTATATATATCATGAATGACACACAGTATATTGTACTTCAAAAGTAAATCT
>CAYNSJ010000041.1:0-22399 GCA_964399835.1 uncultured Methanobacteriaceae archaeon
TAGAAATATATTTATATTGTCGGGAATTAAAACGTGATATGGTTATGCTGTAGGAAATTTTTTCGAAACTCATCTTGGATTTTTTTTAATTTTTTCAATGGACGTTGATTATTTAATTTTTGAATCTTTTTTTATAATAAGTAATAATAAAAAAAATTAATATTTCTTAATGGTACATTGATAAAAAAATATACTATCTTCTATTGACAATTATTACATTAAAAAGATAAAATAAATAGAAAATTATAAAATATTAAATATATCAATAATTAAAAATACAAGAATTTAAAAAAATAACAATAATAATAGGAAAAGAAATTAAACTGAAAATTATTTCATATTCATAAAATTACATGGGGGATAAATAATAAATGGATACATATGACTTTCCTGATACACAGGATAAATCACCAAAAACACCAATATCATTAACAAGAGTAGGAGTAACAGGAGTAAAAAAATTATTAAAAATAAAAAGAGATAATAAAAGACCTATTGTACTTTTACCAACATTTAATGCATATGTAGATTTACCAAAAACACAAAAAGGAGTTCACATGTCAAGAAATCCTGAAGCTATATCTGAAATAATCTATGAAGCTGAAATGGATTCAGAAACACATTTAGAATCAATATGTGCAAATCTTGTAAAAAGACTTCTAGAAAAACATGAGTATGCAACACAAGCAGAAACAGAAGCTGTAGGTGAATATATAATAAATAAAAAATCACCGGTTACAAATAAAAAAACACAAGAAACAACAAAAATAATTGCAAAAGCTATAGCAAAAAAAGATAATTCTGGAAAAATTACTGTACGGAAAATGATAGGTGCAGAAGTTGTAGGAATGACTGTTTGCCCATGTGCACAAGAATCTGTTGAACAAAATTCAAAAGAAAAGTTATTAGAATTCTTAGATGAAGAAACTACTGAAAAAGTATTAAGTGTTGTAACTTTTGCTTCACATAATCAAAGAGGAAGAGGAACAATATTATTAGAAGTTCAAGAACAAAATGATGTAAATGTTGAAGATCTTATAACTATAATTCAAGAATCAATGAGTTCACCTGTTTGTGAATTATTAAAAAGACCTGATGAAAATAGGATTGTAACAAATGCACATCAAAAACCAGTATTTGTTGAAGATTGTGTACGTAATATGATAATGGGAATAATAAATAAATATCCTGAATTACCAGATAATTCACAATTAACTATAAAACAAGTAAATGAAGAAAGTATTCATCAACATAATGCATATGCTGAAAAATTAGCAACACTTGGTGAATTAAGAAAAGAAATAGAATAAAAAGGAGAATAAAAAAATGGAAGTATTACAAGTATCAAGAGATATAATTACATATTTAGATGCATTTAAAGGATCAAAACCAGTAACAAAAAGTAATGAAGTAATTATTGTTAGAGGAAAATCAGCTCATAAATTAAAACCTGAAGAAGTACAACCAAAACTTGAGGAACTATTTAAAGAAATGGAATTTAAAGAAGTTCAAGTAACATCAGAAAAAGCACAAGAAATAACAACACAAGTAGATGAAAAAATTAGAAAAACTAATGAAATAATGGAAGATCCTGCTGATGTGTTAGGTTTAGAAAAAATGAAAGAATCCTTTGAAATTACAGGATTTGAAGCAGATTACATGATTGGAACAAAAGAAGATATAGCTGCATATGTAGTAATGTGGATGGATAAATCTGGATTTGGGCCAATGTTTGTAGAAACAATGGTTGTTAAATTAGATCCAAAAGATTAAGTTATTTTTTTAACTTTTCTTTATTATTTTAAGATTACTATTTTTGTATTGGAAAAGAGAATATCTTATATTCTTTTTATTTTAAAAATCCAAATATTAGATATTATATAATATTAAAAAAATAGTTTTTAATAAAATTTAATATTAAATTCTTAAGGAGAAATTATATGAAAATATTTTCTATTTCTCAAGTAAAAAATGAAATGGATATTATTGAAATATTTGTTAGGTATCATATGAATATATTTGATGGAATGCTTATTTATGATGATGATAGTACTGATAAAACATTAAAAATTCTAAATTCATTAAAACAAGAAGGATTAAATTTATATATTTTAGAAAATAATGGAATGGATTATGATCAACTTAAAACAGTTAATTTTTTATTAAAAACAGTAATAAATAAGTATGGTGCAGATATTATTGTTCCATTAGATATTGATGAATTTATAGTATCTAATAATGGAAATCCAAGAAATATAATAGAAAATATGCCTGATGAAACATATTATCAGCTCCAATGGCGGACTTATTTGCCTATTTATGGTAAAGGTAATAAATTCTCTCTTTCAAATTTGAAATACATACGGGATGAACGTAGTGAATTATTATCTAAAGTAATAATACCCGCTAAACTTTATAAAAACTATAAAATCCAAATAATGAAAGGATCTCATGATATATATTATGATAAGAAATATGATAAATATATTAAAAAACAGTTTTCTAAAAATATGAATATAGTTCATGTTCCAGTTAGAAGTAAAGAACAGATTATATCTAAAATTATTATTGGATGGCTGAATAATAATATTTCTCATGATAAAAAACCTATTGAAGCATGGCATCAGAGAGATTTATTTAAAAAAATAATTAATAAAAATGGAAAATTATCTGATGAAGATTTGATTAAAATTGCTAAAGAATATTCTTCAAGAAAAGCTGAAATTCAAGAATATAACAGAGTAGTTTGTCCTTTTGATTTGAGTTTTTGTAAAAATTTAGATTTAAAATATAGTGAAGATGTGGATATTGAATATTTTAAAAATATAATAAGCTATAGTAAAAATATTACTTTGAAATATACGGATTTAAAGCAAAGATTTGATTATTTAAATGAAGATATATTAAAAAAAGATGCAGAACCGCAAGTTAAATATATTAATTTACTTGAAGAAAGTTACCAAGTATTAAAAAATAAAGTAAAAAGTCAAGATGAACTTCTAAAAGAAAGTTATATTGATAATGATGCCATTGAACGATATAAAAAAGAAAACATAATTTTTGTAGAAAATTATGATAAAAAAATTCAGGATTTAGAATTAGAATTAAAAAAATGCAAAGAAAAGAATATCAATCAAGAAAATTCTATAGATAAATATAAAAAAAGAAATAATGAACTTTCTGAAAAGATTTTAAGTCAAGAAAATTCTATATGTGGATATAAAAAAAGAAATAAGGAACTTTCTGAAAAGATTTTAAGTCAAAATAAATCATTAGAAAGATACAAAAAGAGAGATGTTGAGCTTTCCGAAAGATATTTAAATCAAAAAGAATATTTAGAAAAAATGAAAAAACAATTGAATAAAGCAATAATTGATAAGAAAAACGCATATAAAAGAATAGAAACACTAAAAAGAGAATTAAAAAGATGATTTAAATATTTAAATAGTTTAGTAATAGGAAATACAAGTAAAATCACGATTTAATCGTTTATACTATTTTTATTTGTTTTATTAATTCTAAATTTTTATTATATGAAATTTATAATATGTCTATAATAAGTTCAAAACATTATAAAACATCTACTTTTTAAAAATACTAAGTATATTCTAAATTACTATGCTATTTATTCGTATATTTAAATAATTTAAACTTAATCAAATGATTTAAATTAGTTTTAAATAATAGTTTAATGGTAATATATAAATACGAAATTTTAATAAGTAAATCTGATAAAAAGATATTTAAAAGTTAATAGTTTATTTATTTGGTTTAACTAATCATAACAATGGGATTTGTATAATGTCTAATAAGGAATCAACAGAAATAATCCAAAAATTAAAAAAAGAAAATGATTATCTCATAGGAAGAGAAACTGCATTTAAAGAACAAATTTATACATTAAAAGATCAAAGAAATTTATTAAATGAAAAAATTGATCAATTTAAAAAACAAATATATTCTCTTAAATCACAACAAGATAAATTAAATGAAGAAATTACTTTTTATAAAAATGAAAATAAACTATTATCTGATAAACTTGAGTCTACAAAAGAACAATTAATTAAAATAGAGAAAGATAAGGATAATTCTATAAAATCTCAAGAAAAATTTATCGAAATAATGAAAAATGATTTAAAAGATAAAATATGTCAGATCAATAAACAAAATATAATCCCTAAGTTTAAGTCTGATGTACCCTTAATATCTATTATTATAAATAATTATAGTAATAAAAATCAATTAATAAAATTAATAAAATCATTTAATGATAATATTTCTTATTTAAACTATGAAATTATTATAATTGATAAGATTAATAAGGATAATTTAGAGATTCTTAAAAATTATACTAAAATGCATCTTAAGATAATTAAAGATAAAGAAAATAATTTCTATTCTTTTATGGATAATCAAGTTGCAAAAATAGTTAATGGTGAATATTTATTATTTTTAAATAGTAATATTATACCTTTATCTGGTTGGTTAAATTATCTTATGGATACTATCTTGTCAAAAGAAGATGTTGGAGCTGTTGGTGGAAGATTTTTTTATTCTAGTTTTATAAATGAAAATAATAAAACTAAATGTTATGCTTTAAAAAATACAAGAATATTATTTAAAGAAGAGAATGGTTGTATTGTACCTTATTGTGAAAATGATGGAGAATATAATTATATTTCAGAAGAAGATAATGAAATTAAAAAAGTAGGTGCAGTTAAATCATTATTGCTTGTTAAAAGGAGTACCTTTGAAGAAGTTAATGGTTTTGATATAACATATGCTAATGGTTATGAATATATAGATTTATGCTTAAAACTCATTAGAAAAGGGTATACCAATTATTACAATCCTAAATCAATGATCTACTCTGTTGAATCGGAAATAATGAATTTAACTTCAAATAACTTTGAGATTCAGAAAATTTTTACTAAAAAATGGAATACCTTTTTAAAATACAAGTTACTTCTAGATAAATATAAAAATAATCAAATATTTACTGATAAACCATTAACATTAGTATTTGTTATCCCAAATACAAATTTACAAAATCAAAATGAAGATTATTCCTTTGTATTATCATTAATTGATAAATTAAAAATTCATAATTGGAATATTAAAACCATAGAGTATGAATCTAATGATAATTATTATGATATTGAGGATACTGTTGATATATTAATATCTTTAGTAAATGAATATAATATTAATAAAATAAAAACTGATAATGGATTATTAATTAAAATAGCCTGGATTTTAAGTAGTGTTGATAAGTGGGTTGATCAAAAATACATAGATAAATTTGATATAATTCTTACAAATAATAATAGATATAGTGAATTTATAAATAATAATATTAGAAAAAACGTAACGTTATGTTCTGATTATATAAACGATAATTCATCAATCAGTAAAACTTTTGATAAAATAATATTAGACTTTATTAATAAACCTAAAATTGCTATTAAAATGCCCGTACGTAGTTGGGATGAAAAACAGCAATGGGGTGATTATTTTTTTGCAGAGGGTCTAGAAGAAGAATTTATTAAAAGAAATTTTATTGTACGAATTTATGCACATCCTGAATGGGAAGATAACTCAGATAGTCTCATGGATATTATATTAGTATTACGAGGATTACATAAATACGATCCAAAACCTCAACATTATAATATGATGTGGAATATATCTCATCCAGATGAAATCACATTTGATGAATATGATAGTTATGATAAAGTATTTATCGCATCAGAAAAGTGGACAAAGTACATAAATAATAATACTAATGTAGATGTAGAATGTATGTTACAGTGTACTAATCCAAATAGGTTTTATCCTGATTATAATGAAGAATATAAACATGAATTATTATTTGTAGGAAACTCAAGAGGGGTTAATCGTAAAATCTTGAAAGATTTATTACCTACAAAACATGAATTGGCAGTATATGGTGCTGATTGGGAAAATAAAATAGATTCTGAATATATACTAGGTAAAAATATTCCTAATAAATATTTGAGGTATGCTTACTCGTCGTGTAATGTTTTATTGAATGATCATTGGGAAGATATGAAAGAAAAAGGATTTATATCAAATCGTATATTTGATGGAGTTGCATGTGGTGCTTTGATAATATCTGATAATGTAGTTGGGCTTGAAGAAATATTTTCAGATAATGTAAAAACGTATGAGACACCTGAAGAATTAAAAAAACTAATTGATGAAATTTTAAAAAAACCTTTTAAAGTAGATAAAAGTATAATAAAAGAACATACTTTCTTTAATCGTGTGGATCAAATGATAAAAGTATTAAATAATAATATTATTGATTTATAATATTGTTGTTGGATATTAATTATAATATTTTTTGATTAGAATAATAAATTTTAAATAAACTTTTAATTTATATAATATTAAAAAGACAGAGGAATGCTTATGAATATAATTTCTATAACTCAAGTGAAAAATGAGATGGATATTGTGGAGTCATTTGTTAGATATCACTTGAATATTTTTGATGGGATGATTATTTATGATGATAATAGTACTGATGAAACATTAAATATATTAAATCTATTAAAAAAAGAAGAATTACCTATACTTATAGTACCTGGAAAATATAAAGAGTATAATCAAGTAAAGACCGTAAATAATCTATTAAAAATAGCTATAGAAAAGTATAATGCAGATCTTGTTATTCCATTAGATGTTGATGAATTTTTAGTATGTGATGATGAAAATCCTAGGCAAATATTGGAAATGATGCATAAAGATGATACATATTATTCTAGCTTATGGAGAACTTATTTGCCTATTTATGATGAGGATACTTCTGAATTTTCTATTTCCAATCTAAATTATATTCGTGATGAGAATGTAGAAACCCTTTCAAAAATTATGGTTCCGTCTAAATTATATAAAAAATATGATGTTATCATAAAAAAGGGATCTCATGATCTTGATTATGATAAACAATACAAAGGATCTATTATTAATAAACATTGTGAAAAACTTCATATTGCACATTTTCCTGTTAGAAATAAAGAACAAGCTATTTCTAAAATTATCGTAGGAGCTTTAAATAATTATACAGTATATGATCGAAAACCATTAAATAGTTGGCATAAAAAAGAATTATCTGAATTAATAGTATCTAAAAATGGAGTAATTTCAGATGAAGATTTAGTAGATATTGCAAAGAAATATTCTTCTCGAAAAGCTGAATTTTCAGAAGTAGACATTGTAAAATGTCCTTTTAATATAAGTTTTTGTAAGAATTTAGAGATTAAATATAAAAATAATAATATTAAATATTTTAAAGATATCGTAGAAAATAGTGAAAATATTGCTTTAAATTATGCTAGATTGAGACAAGAATTAGATTATATCAATGATGATATTTTAGAAGATGCTAAACAGAATTCTGAAATTAATTATAAATATTTAGAATTACTTGAAGAAAGCTATCAAAAAATTAAAAATAAATTGAATGCTCAAGAAATAAAATTAGAGAGAATTAGTATAAATAATGATACATTGAGAAGACGAATAAGAAAATCTAATGAAGAACGTAATAAGTTGAGAAAAAAACATGAAGAAATTTCAACAAGATATTTAGATCAAAAATCATATTTAGAAAAACAACGATCTGATTTATATAAAGCTATTGAAGATAAAGGAAAAGCATATCAAGAAATTAACAATCTTAAACAACGTTTAAAAACAGAATCAGACAAGAATAAAAAACTTAAACAAGATGTAAGCAATATTACTAAAAATTATAGAGATTCTGAAAAAGAAAGAGAAAAACTAAAAGGAATTATAGAAGCAAATAATAAAAATTCAATTCAATAAATAATATTTTTTAAATAATTATTTTAGAAATTATACAATTAAATTGGTATTACTATTATGAACACTTTATCAAAAGCTGAATCAAAAGAAATATTAGAATATGATACGGTTGATCTACTTAAACTACTTGAAAAAATTAATAATGAACGAGAAAGCCATAATATAACATATTCAAGAAATGTATTTTTACCTTTAACTCATATATGTCAAAATAATTGTGGTTATTGTACATTTAAAGAAAAGCCTGAAGATACAGAAAATTTATTGATGACTGAAACAGAAGTAACAAAACTTATAAAAAAATCTACAGATTATAACTGTACTGAAGCATTATTTACGTTTGGAGAATCTGCGGATAAAACTGAAGTAATTCAAGATAAATTAACTGAATATGGTTATGAATCCATGATTGACTATGTTTATAATCTATCAAACGATATACTTCTTAATTATGATATATTACCCCATACAAATATGGGTATAATATCAAAAGAAGAGTTATATAAACTTAAATCGGTAAATGCATCAATGGGTTTAATGTTAGAAACAACTAATAAACAATTATTAAAAACAATAGTACATAAAGATAGTCCTGGAAAAAATCCAAAGAAAAGGATTCAATTGATAAAGAATGCAGGAATAGAAAAAATACCTTTTACAACAGGATTACTGATAGGTATTGGTGAATCAGTAGATGATCATATAAATTCTTTATATAAAATACGAGAATTACAAGATAAATATGGTCATATACAAGAAATCATACTACAGAATTTTGTACCAAAACCAGGTATACCTATGGAGAACTATCCAGAATCACCTGTAATAGATCTAATTAAAATAGTTTTATTAGCTCATATATTATTTCCGGATGTAAGTATACAAATACCACCAAACTTAAATCAAAAAATGGTTAGTATATTTTCTATTGCAGGGGCTGATGATTTAGGTGGTATATCTCCGATAACAAAAGATTATGTAAATCCTGATCAACCATGGCCTCAAGTAACTGAAATAGAAAAAGAATTAAGTAGTATAAATTTTAATCTTACTGAAAGATTACCTGTTTATCCAAAGTATATCAATAAAAATTTTTTAGAAAAAGAAATATATGAAAAAACAGTAATGTTACAAAAAAGAATAAAAGAAAAAAGGTAATTAATTCACACGTACATCAATAACAGTATGATGTACACCTGGTGAATATTTTTTAATAGAACGTTTATTTAAAACTTCAATAGTTCTATCTTGTTTTAAAGCTGCTTGTTTAACTCTTTCAACAGGACGTTTAAATAGTATTGATTCTGGTGTAGATTCATGATAATGAATTATTCCACCCTCTTTTAAATAACTAATAGCACTATCTAAGTAGTGATGTGTACCACCTATATAACCCATGCTTATTCTATCAGCTATATGATCAAACTCTTGTTTACCACAATCTCCTAATATAGGTTCAACAGTAGATTCAATTTTATTGAGTTTGATATTTTCGCATAAATAATTATAAGATACTGGATTTATTTCGATAGCATATATTTTTTTAGGATTGGAATGTACTGCCATAGGTATTGTAAAGTAACCAATACCCGCAAACATATCAATAATTGTTTCATTATCTTCTGGTAATTTACTCATTCGCATACGTTCAGCAGTATTCCCTTTTGACCACATGATACGTGCTACATCTATCTTAAATAAACAATGGTTTTCTTTATGTGTAGTTTCAGTACCTTCACCATAAATCATTTCTACAGAAGGTTCTCTTTTTTGACCATGAATTTTACCAAGTTTAACTATCCTATTTATATAAGGAAAACTCAATAATTCTTCCATATTATCTGGCTTTTTCTTTACAACAAGTATGTCACCTATTAATTTACCTTTCATTAATATCCTTTGTCCTTAGTGCTGTTTTATTATTGTAGTTTTGTTATCTTGTTTAAGTAATTTAATAACACTTTTTATATGATCATTTTGTAATTTTACTTCATCATTTAAAGTGTCATATAATGTATTTGTCATAAGTATTGGGTGACTACGGAACATGTATGATTCTAACATCATATCTAAAGCTCTTTCTTGAGCTACATTGTATCCTTCACGTTTATATTTTTTACTTGGAATATTCAATAAATTTTCTTCCTCTGGACAGTTTATTATTTCATCAGCTAATTTTGTTCCAGGTATTGGTTCGGCTATACTTATAAAGTAATCATCTAAAGAAAGATCTGCTATTAAATCTAATGTTTTATCAAAATCATCTTGGGTTTCACCAGGATATGCTGTTATAAATGAACCTGCAATATTTAATCCTGCATCTCTTGCCATTTTTACAGCATTATGAATACTATCTAATGTTATTCCTTTTTGCATTTTTTTAAGCATTTCAGGACTTCCACTTTCTATTCCAAAGAATACCCAACCATTTGTATACATTTTTATAGCTTGTAATGTTTGAGGAGTAATAAGATCTACTCTTATATCAGGTATTGTAAGATTTTCAGGTCCAACTATTTCACTAATTTTTCTTAATAATGAAGTAAATGCAATATCATCAATTTTACTAAAATCATCTGATCCATATAATGTACCAGTACCACCACTAATAGCTATACGATCTGCACCATTTTCTTTGAATCTTTTTACTTCTTTTATGATATCTTTTTCTCTTCGACTTCTTACATTTTGTCCAAAGAAACATGGGACTTGACAAAATCCACAATTACCTGAACAACCTCTATGTGTTTCTATATATACATTAGCACCTCTAATATTTTCTTCATCAATTTTATTTGGTATGAGAGGTAACGGTCGTTTAATTTCTGTAGAAGGTTTTCTAAGTTTATTTTGTACTATATGATCTCCATCTTTATAAGCTATACCTTCTACTTTTGTTAATCTGCTGGTTTTATAACCTTTATTTAGTGCTTGAAGTAATTCGGGTATTGTTTCCTCTGCTTCACCAATTACAACTATATCTACATCTAAATTGTCAAATACTAATTGTGGAACATTTGTAACTGGACCTCCAATTATCTTAATTCCATTTAATGATTCTATCTGTTCTTTGTATTTTATAAGATGTATTGTTGATTGTAAACTTATGAAATTTATTTTATGTTCATTTTTTTCTGGAAATCCTCTGTATAATGATACATTATAATTTTGATTTCTTATGATACCAGCTATAAGTAATGATCCGTAGTTATAAAATTCAGGTGTTATTATACTTATGTTATCTTTGTATTTATTAGCATTTACCATTCTTAACATTCCCATTATTATTAAATAGTATTCTTATTTTTTTATGGGTACTCCCATATAGTTTATTAGTTCAATTAATCCTTCAAAAGATATCAATTCTTGTTTTAAAACATCATCACGTGTGAGTGTACCACTCATCTCTCCATCGTAAGTTAATATATCTGGACCTCTATGTATGAGTCTTTTTTTACCATCTTTTTGTAATATTTCTTCAGCTTTTAAGTCATGAACAAATGCTCTTCCTGGAATTATTACAGTATCTTTTAATTCTTTAGGATTAATATTATCTAAGTCTTCTGCTGTAATAAGACAAGCTATCTCTTGCTCAGTTGATACTACATTTACGTAATCTGATGCACCAAGTTTTTCAAATATATTATCAAGATATGGTTTTGATATTTTACCAGTAACTATTGTTGCTTCAGCTTTTATTTCAGTTAGTATTTCAAGATATTCTTTATTTTTATCTTTTGCTAAAGCGTAAGGGCTATCATTTTCAGGATCACATAATGGTGTACCTGTAACTCTTAAGTTATATTCTTTCGCAGTATCTTTTACTAGTTGTTCAAAATCATTTAAATTTTGTTCTTTTATTCCAGGGATGACTGGTTCATTTCCTAGAATTAAACCTTGATTTCTAGTATTAGCAAATCTCATTAATATCAATGCTTTTGCTCCCCAAGATTCAAGATCTGCACATGTTTGATGTAAGACTTCTCCATCATTTACTCCTGGAATTATGATTGATGCTGCATGTACGTCACAAGTTTCACAAAATCTTTTCAATGATTCTAATGATGCTTCTGGTGTAGGATCATGCATCCATTTATACCTTAATTTAGGATCTGTTGAGAAAGCAGTATATGTTGTTTCTTTTACTCCATTATCTATTAATTGATCTACTATGGATGCATCATCAAATCCTTTTCCACTAGTATATCCTAAATGTATTGGTAAATTTAGCTCATGAATTCCTTGAGTTAATTCTAAAAGTTGTGGATAACAACTTACATCTCCGTCTCCACTTATATTTACTATTGTATCCTTTGCTATTTCTCGTTGGAATATATTGGATTGTAATGTAGTAAGTACATGAAAAGCAGGTAAATAATCTCTTTTTAAGTTGGTATCAGTTGTACAATGTGGACATCCTATTATACCAGGTGGACAATATTTACAGCCAAGTACTTTAGGTTCTGTGACTTTTTTAAAGTAACAAAATTCACAAAAACCTCTACAATTCTTTCCAGGTATTCCTCCAATATCTGCCATTATTTGCATAATATTTTATTTCTATTACATAGTTTTAAAAATTTATTGTTATTTCTAAAAAATTTTTTTTAAAAATTTATATTATCTTGATATGATTTCCAAAATAATGTATTTTTATTCATAAAATCAATAAAATAAAAATGATATATTAAATATTAAATAGAGGATAATAAAATTAAAAGAAGAAAATAAAAAATTACAAGAAAGTTCAGTATAATTTTAAAAAATATTTAGCATGGACTATGACTAACTTTTTTTTATCTTTTGAAGATAATTTAAAAGAAATAATAATAGTTATGGACTTAATAAGTAATTATCTCTTGAAACAAGTCTTACTTCGTTTTTTGTGTTTATTTAAAACAAGATGTAGTTAAAGAGTTAGCAAATTTAGATTTGCGTATTGATAAAGATAAAAATATAAAGATAAAAATTTTGATGTTGTTTATTCAAATTATATAATGTCTGTATTAGGTTATAAAATTTATCATGTTTCCAAAGCTTTAGTATATCATAAATAATTATTATATTTTTATTTTTTATTTACTATTTTTATTAAAAGATTATAATTAAGAATTACTATATATTTATACAAGTATAAAAAATTGAATTTAGAAAAAAATTTGAAATATTTTATAAATATTTATTCCAATTAATTTAAAAAAAGGTCGTGTTATTAATGATAGGAAAAAGTACTCATATTGTTGACTGTCGTGAAACTCGAGGTATGGGTGAAGGTGGAGGTATAGCTCAGAGAGGTACTTATGCTCAATGTGGTAATGATGTACTTGCTGTGGCTATGTCACCTGGTCGAAGACATATTACTAAACCAGTTTGTGAAATTACATTTGGTTTAAGAGAAGCTAATATTCAAACTAGTACTTTAATTTTAGATGCTGGTTCTGGTGTACCTCAAGATGCACCTGGTGGTGGTGGGAGTAGTTTATTTGGTGTTACTCCTAAAGAAATTTCACAAATGAAAAGACATGATGTTATAGTTGTTCATTTAGGTGGAGTGAAAAATCATATAATATATAAAGCACGTCATCTTTTAAAACATGTTAATAAACCGGTTATTACCATATCTCAGTATCCTGTAGATTTAGAAGATTTTGCGGAAATAGGTGTTAAAACTAGAGATATTATACCAGAAAATCCTATGACACAAGGTATTATTGTTGATACAATAACTGATGTTATACGTGGGGAAACATGTCCTCAATATAAATTAGATGAAATTATTAACAAAGTTGAAAATGCTATTGAGTTATATGGAACAAGTGAAAAAGATAAATTTAGAGATGGTAATCGAGAAGATTATAATATTAGACAAATGGATGAACTAAAAATGAGGTAACTTGATGGATATTGTATTATTAAACTTAGGATTAATTACATTAATGGGTTTAATTGCATTAATAGCAGGTATATTTGAAGATCTAGAATCAGATGTTGCTTCAACAAGTAATCCTAATTCACAGGTACAGCTTGCACCACAGATAGGTAATTTACATAAATTTTTTAATAGAGCTGTATCTGGTGAACCATTGTTAGTAGGTACTATGGCAACAATTTCGGGTTCAGTATCTTACTTATTATTATCCTACTTTAATCAGTCAGTATTAGTATCTTTACTAATTGGAACTCTTGTTGCAACAGTTATACAAGTATTGTTTTCCATATCTTCATATATGGGACGTATTACTAGCCAAGCATTATATAATCAACCTTTATTTATGGATGTTATATATAAGCACATTGGAACTATGGCTGGGCATGCATTTATAAGCTTATTTTCAATAACGTTATTATCATATATAATGGGTTATTTATTACAACCAGCATCTCAAGTAGCATTACCTATATTAACTTTACTATGGGGAATTACATTAGGATCCATTGGTTCATCTGTAGGTGATATTCATTATGGTGCTGAAGAACATTATCAAAATTATTCTTTTGGTTCTGGAACTCCAGTTTCAATAAATGGATGGATTACAACTAAATCAGCAATAGGTTCTAGAAATTCAATAGATGTTGCTAATTTTTGTTCTAAATTTGGAGGTCCATTAACTGGGTTATGTTTTGGATTAATAGTCTTTTTAAGTTTTTGGACAGCTATTGTATTTGGTACAGTAGGTGGAATAGTAGTAGGATTAATTATAGTGGTAATAACAGTAATTTTAAATACATTACTGGAACGTAATGCACGTATTCAGTATGGAAAATATCAGAATAAAAAATAGGATTAATTAATATGAGCATTACATTATTTGTTAGTATAATCATTGCAGGAACACTTATTGGTATAGGGGTACATTTAATACCTGTAGGTGGAGCTCCAGCAGCATTATCAACAACTGCTGGTGTACCAACGGGAGCCCCTATGATAACAATGGGTATGGGTATAACAGGATTACTTGCTGTTACAGTAATACCTAATTCATCATTGATTTTAGTATTAGCTACAGGTGCAGTAGGATCCATGATGATGATAGGATTAACTATGTTATTTTCTAATATTGTACATATTTATGGTGTAGGATGTCCACCATCATCAGCAAATTTTGAAGTAGATCCAATAACTCATTATTCTCAAGAAGAATATGTAAGTCCAGGTACTACAGGACATGGGATTCCTACAGTATCTTTTATCAGTGGGGTAATAGGAGCCGCATTTGGTGGATTGGGTGGAAGTTTAGCATTTTATTCAATATATAATACTATAAATGTACCTACACTTATTACAGGTACAAGTTCTGCTGTGTCAATTGCAGCAATACTTTCATTAGTAATATTTTTTATAATAGCTGTTGTAGCTTCATATAATATTGGTGGTACTATACAAGGATTTTATGATAAAAAATTTAAGGATAAGATTTTACCTGGAACATTATCTTGCTTTTTAATATCTGTAATCATATCTGTTATATATGTTGTAATAACAGGAGGATTGATATAATGTCTGAGGATATAATACCACAGCAAGTTATAGTTCTTGTAACTATTATTATTGGTCTTATTGGATTATATTTAAGTAGTATACCTTTTATAGGAATTATATTTTCTATTCTTGTAACATTAACTGCTGTATTATTAGGTACTAATACATTACGTCATGTTGGAAAGTATAGTCTTGGAACGGGAGTACCATCTATAGTGTATTTATTGACTAGTATTGGTGTTATTGGATCAATAACTGGTTTAACTGTATCTATAATTTTAAATAATAATTGGTTATCACCTATTATAGGACTTTTGGTAACTGCATTTGTAGGATATTGTATAGGTATAATTTGTAAATATATCTTTAATATGAATATTAAAATATTGACAAAATCATTAGTAGAAATAGCAATAGCATCAATGTTAGCTGTATCTGGTTTAAGTACAATAATATCAATGACTTTTATTCCTTCATCAATTTTAAATATGGTAGTTAAAAATGGCTTTATTGTATTAATTTTGATTAGTGTGATAATGGCTATTCAAAATCCATATAATTCATGTATGGGCCCAAATGAAGATCAAATAAGAACATTAACATTGGCTGTTTCAAATGCATTTTTAATAATAACTTTAATATCATTTATAAGTATAATAAGCAATAATTATTGGTATTTTGGTGTAATAATTGGAGTAATAGGATGGATATTATCCTTTAGAAAATTTATACAGTATAGTATGTTACAAGCAGCATCAGTACGTTGGTATGGATTATGGCCAAAAGATGATAAAGAGGGAAAAATATAATGACAGAAGAACAAGCATTTATAATAATTGATGATGATTTAGTAATGGATGTTAATAATGGTTTAGTTCAGTCAAAAAATAATTTAAAAGGTGATAATGTATTATTATTTCCTACAGATGAAATAAATTCTGAAATAGATAAATTAAATATTGCAATAACAGATCTTGAAACATCATTAGATCCAAGAACTACATCTAGGTTATCTGAACCTAGACGTGAAGGAGTTTATTTAAAAGCAGGATTATTAACTAATGTAGTAATAGGGATTATAATAGCATTAATCGTGATTATATTATTAGTGTAAATCATTAAAAATTAAAAAAAGGAAGTGAAGTAAAGTTGGTTGATAAGAAAGAAGTGATAAATGGTTGGCCACTTGAAACTGGAGATTATATTACTGGTGATATAAATAGTCCAGTAGCAGTAGTAACTTTAGGTTCTCATATGAGTGAACCATTAATTGAAGCAGGAGCTGCAGTATCAGGACCATTACATACAGAAAATTTAGGAATAGAAAAAATTGTTGTAAATACAATATCAAATACTAATCTTCGTTATTTAATAGTCTGTGGATCAGAAGTACAAGGACATATAACTGGACAAACCATGCAAGCCTTGTATGATAATGGAATAGATCCTGATAAAAAAAATATTATAGGATCACCTGGAGCAATACCTTTTGTAGAAAATCTTACTGTAGAAGCAGTTGAAAGATTTCAAGATCAATTTACTTTGATTAATATGGTTGATAATGAAGATGAAGATGAAATAATTGCA
Source organism: uncultured Methanobacteriaceae archaeon (assembly GCA_964399835.1). Classification (GTDB taxonomy): domain Archaea; phylum Methanobacteriota; class Methanobacteria; order Methanobacteriales; family Methanobacteriaceae; genus Methanosphaera. Next base: position 16,922 of record CAYNSJ010000041.1, read on the forward strand.
AAAATAAAAGAGTGTATCAATAATAATCCAGAACCATATGAAAAAGATGCAATGATTGTTGAAATTAATGAAAAAGAAGAACAAGAAGAACAGGAAGATGAAATAGATATTACAACATCTACAGGGAATGTAGATACAGCATCCTTAAGACTACTTGAAATAGAAGATCGTATAAGAAATATAAAAACAGAAATAAAACAAGTAGCAATACATGATAAATTATTATCTGGATATTATGCTGGAAAAATAGAAGGAATAGCAGTAGGTTTCATACTAACAATTATACTTGTAATATTACTAATTCACTAAGCAAAAATAAAAAATGGTGAAATGTATTATGAAAACAATATTAAAAAATATCAAACTATTAAGAGAATCTGTTGAATATAAAACTCAGCTTATAGGAAGAAATCAAAGATTAATTCAAGGAGTAGAATCAACAAGAATCCAAGGGATTTTAATAGGTTTCATAATGACATTAATAATTGTAGGAATACCTATATTATATTATAAAGGTGGATTATAACATGTCAGATGATCTGAAACAAGATATAAAAGATATTAATGAAAGATTAGATAATTTAGAAGATAAATTAGAAGATACTCATGGAGAATTTGCACAAAAAACAGGACGACATATTGGAAGGGATATAGGAATCCTTTATGGTGTAATAATAGCATTACTTGTTGTAATATTATTAATGAAACTTCATATTATCTAAAAAATAAATTAAGAAGGGATGTAATATGTTTAAATTTGATAAAAAGCAAGAAGTATTTGATATATATGGAGTTAAAATAGGGGGTCAACCTGGAGAATATCCAACTGTACTTGCTGGAACAATATTTTATGGTGGACATAACATAATTGAAGATGAAAAAAAAGGAACATTTGATAATAAAAAAGCAGAAACTTTAATAAATGCTATGGATGAAATGACTGATCTTACAGGAAATCCAAATTTAGTACAAATATTTGGAGCAACACCTGAAGCATTGATAAAATACATTGATTTTGTAACATCTGTTACAGATTCACCATTTCTAATAGATTCAACTGCTGCTGATGCTAGGATTGCAGGAGCAAAATATGTAACTGAATCTGGATTAGCTGATCGTACTATATATAATTCAATAAATATGTCTATATCTGATGAAGAGATAGAAGCATTAACAAATTCTGATATTACTTCATCTATTATCTTAGGATTTAACCCAACACAACCAGATAGTAAAGGAAAAATGTCCATATGGGCAGATGGATCTGGTATAATTGATAAAGGTTTATTAGAAATTTCAGAAGAATGTAATATTTTAAAACCATTAATGGATGTAGCAGTGACTCCTTTAGGTCAAGGAGGGGGAGTGGCAGTAAAAACAACATTAAAAGAAAAAAGTACATGGGGATATCCTGCAGGTAGTGGAGTACATAATGTACCTTCAGCATGGGATTGGATAAAAAAATATAAAAAAGAAAATCCTGAAGTATGGCCAGTATGTGATGTTGGAGCAAATATTATTCAACAAATGGCTGGTGGAGATTTTGTACTTTTTGGACCAATAGAAAATACAAAAAAAGCATTTACAGCATGTGCTATGACAGATATGTTTATAACTGAAGCTAATGAAGAAATAGGCATAAAACCTGTAGAAAATCATCCATACAATAAATTATTATAATTGATCAATAATGGCTATTAAAGAAATAAAAATTCCACAGATAACTGAAGATGAAATAAGAAATAAACCATATTATACAGCACTATCTGTGGAATTAGGTAATACTACAATAAAATCAATAATAATAACTACTAATTTAAAAACAGCAAATACTTACATGTTGGAAAAATTAGTGAAATTAACTAGAGATATCCGAAATCCAAAACAATCTGAAAAAGCATTTGGTAAAACAATTTGGGGAAAACCATTATCCCAACAAGCAATAGAAGAATCTGTTGAAGATATAATAAAAGAATCTGTGAGTAATGCTAATCTTATTGTAGATGATATAGATTTTGTTGTACGGTCTACAGGAGTAACAGCAGTATTTTCTAATTCAGAAGAAGTTGGTCAAATAATTAAAGCTTTGGCTAATGGATGTATGAATGCTGGAATAAAACCATCGAATATGACACCTGCATTTTCAAAAAATAATATACCAGAACATGTAAGAGATTACTCTTTTATTAATAACGTAGCATTTGATGGTACTGTTGTTAGTGTATCTAGTCCAAAATCAGGTATGGTGGCTAATGCTATGGAAGGGGAACTAGTAACAGCTGGTATAAAATTAGCATCAAAAACTACTAATATACAATATCGAAATCCAGTTATATCTATTGATATGGGAACAACACTTGCAGGTCAAGTAGTAAATAATAATAAACCATATGCAAATCTTATTTGTAATTATTGTGGAATTGCTGGTGGAATTTCTGACATTATTCTTAGGGGTTGTAAAATAGTAAAGGATAATGAAGCAACAATAGATTGTACATTATATGAAAATAATGACATAATAAATAAACAAAAATTACATGAACATACACTTAAATTACATAAATATATTGATATAATGGAAGTGCCATATGGTAGTGAAAAATTTGGTGGAGTTAATGTAGATACAGTTATGTCAAATGAAGCTAATGTTAAATTAATAGGATCTCAAATAAAAAATGAAGATAAACTAATAAAGACATTTCAAAAAATAATAGACAATCAGAGTAAAAATATAATTTCTTATTTGATTGATGATTTATATGCGTATTATATAAAAAGATTAATAGATACAACAGATCAACTAAAATTAATATCTGATAATATAACATTAGGAATAACAGGAAGATCTGGAATAACAGGTCATAAACCTGAATTGATATATGAATATCTTAATGATAAAATAGATAATATTCTTTTTGTAAATGATGGTCTAGCTTTAGGTGCTGTAATGATGGCTAGATGTATGAATTCTCTTGGTACACCAGCAAAACCAGTAGGTGGATCAAAAAATGGGATGTGTATAATGCAACAAAGGATACATAAACAAAATAAATAATAATTTTTTTTTAAAAAAAAGAAAGAAATTTAAAAGTATTTATTTAATTTCTTTTTTAACAATAATTCTAATTTTAATAGTTATGGGTACGAGCCATATCTTCTAATCGATTAATTCTATCTGCAGTTTCTGGATGAGTTGAGAATAATTTTTGTAATGTTGATAATGCTCCACCAAATGGATTCATAATAAACATATGTGCATCAGTAGCTTTAGCTTCTCTCATAGGATTTTGATAAATTCCTACTTCTATTTTTTTTAATGCACTTGCTAATGCTAATGGATTTCCAGATATACTAGCTCCTGCAGCATCAGCTTTATATTCTCTTGAACGACTTATTGCTAATTGAATTATAGATGCTGCTATTGGAGCAAGTATTGCCATAGCTAAAGCACCAATTATACCCACTGCATTATCATCACTAGATGAAAACATAGCAGCATATTGACCCATAGTAGCAATATAAGTTATAGCTCCAGCTACTGTAGCAACTACAGAACTAATTAAAATATCGTGATTTCGGACGTGTCCTAATTCATGACCGATTACTCCTCTTAGTTCATCTTCATTTAACATTTGCATTATTGAAGTTGTAACTGCTACTACCGCATTATCTTGGTTACGTCCTGTTGCAAAAGCATTCGGATCGTTACTTTGAATTACAGCGATTCTAGGTTTTTTGATACCAGCATTATTTGCAAGATCGCCAACTATTCTGTGTAAGTTTGGTGCTTCTTGTTCTGATACAATTTGGGCATTATATGCAGATAATGCAATTTTATCAGCATAGAAATAAGAAACAAAATTAGTAACTCCTGCAAGTACTAATCCAATTAATCCACCAAGTCTTCCAACTCCAAATAATGAACCAATTATACTTCCAACTATTACAAGCAATATTGTTAATATTGTTAGTAAAAATAGTGTTTTTAAGTTTTCATACATGATTTTTATTTCCTTATTTATTTACTATAAATTTATATTTTTAGTACTATAAAAAAGCATGGAATTTTAATTCTTTTAGGTAATCTTAATAAAACAGTATTTATAAATATTAAAATAACAAAAATGGAAAAAGAATAATATGACAGTAGCAATAGTTATGGCAGGTGGAAAAGGTACTCGGATGAATGTTACTGAAGAAAAACCTATGATCAAAGTCAAAGACAAACCTATGATACAATATGTGATAGAAGCATTGTTAAGATCAAAACATATTGAAAAGGTATTAGTAGCAATAAGTCCTAATACACCAAAAACACATGAATTTATTAAGGATTTTCCTGTTGATGTGGTAGATACACCTGGAAAAGGATATATTGAAGATTTATCATATATTCTTTCAAATAGAAAATATGTGGAAGAAGATGAAGTAGTAATGACTATCGTTGCAGATTTACCTTTTGTTACTTCAGAACTAATTGATGAGATTCTTGATAATTATTATCACAGAAAAAAACCTGCAATGTGTGTTTCAGTACCTGAAAAATTATTTGATGAATATAAAATAACACCTACTCTATCATTAGATGGACTTGTTCCGACAGGTGTAAATTTAGTATTAGCAAATACTAAAGAACAGGATCAAACAATTTATATTTCTAATAATATTGAATTAGCATTTAATATTAACACAATTAACGATTTAATTTTATCTAGAGGATATATTAAGAAAAAAGAATAACTTTCTTTTTATATACTATCAATAATTATATATATCTTAGATTATAAAAAATTATATAATAATAAAATGGATTGATATTCTATTCTTTTATATTACTATAATTCAGATGATGAATGATTGATTATTATTAGGTGACTTATGATGGCTAATGAACGGGAATTAATTAAAGGCGAAGAAAAGTTATGGGCAGATATTAAAGGGTATCAAGTTGCTACAAGCAGTGCACGTATACTTGGAGAATTAGATGAACTACTCATTGATGAAAAAACTGGAAAAATTACAGACATTTTAATAAAAACTGATGAAGAAAGAAATGTTAATGTTAAAGGAGCAAAACGTAATGGTGATCATTTAGTTGTTCCATTCGGTAAAGTTGAAAAAGTCGGTGAATTTATCATTATATCTGGATAAATAGTAATTTCTAAATTTAAGGGACAAACAGAAATATAATAATTTTATTATATTACTTATTTTTTTCTATAACTATTTTTTTTAATTTTATACAGTTTAAATAACTATTTTTATAAATAAATATTTTCTATTTAAGTTTTTTTGTTATTAGTTTACTTTTAAAATTAGTTTTTAGTCATATTTGAATCTTTTTTAAAAAAGTTTATTTTTTATGGAGTTTATTTTTTATATTTGATTTATTAGTAATAAAAAAAGAAAAATTTAATAGTTTGATGGCACAGTCTAGAATCTTGCTGATAAATTATAATTGATTTTCTTATTAATTAT
>CAYNSJ010000042.1:0-22297 GCA_964399835.1 uncultured Methanobacteriaceae archaeon
CGGAATAAAAGAAATAACAAGAACAGGAATAAGTGCAATATCACGAGGATCAAAAGCATTATAAAGATTAAATAAATAGATTCTATTAATATAGAACCTTATATTAACTTTTTTTTAACATGATGATTTAGTACATAATTTTTTAAATCTACATGCATTACATTTATTAGGATTTTTTGTAGGAATAAATTCATCTTCTCCATCTATTAATCTTTGCATATGATTAATAGTTTCTATGATATTCTCTTCTGCTTTTTCATCAAATTCTTTTTGCCAAAAAATATTGCTTGTTCCTCGTGTACGGAGAGCTCCTTCAATTCTTCTATCATCATTTAAACGATCTTTATAAGCTAAACAATATGCAAATACTTGATTAATCATAGAATTATATGCTCTAGCTCCTGGTTTATCATCAATAATAACAATTGATTCTGGTGTAAGCCATATCTCATCAATAAAACCACGAATACCATAATTTTCTGAAATTACAAAAAATTCTCGGGATATTACTTCTTTCTCTTTAGATGTTTCTAATATATCATGTAAACTTGCAACTTCTGCTTCTTTTTTAAAATTAGATTCTAATTTATTATGAACTTTTGATCCATTAATCATTGCTTTGTTAGCTTTTACTTTTAAATGCTTAAAATTTTCAAGATATATTGAATATTCACAATATGCTTGTGTATTAAGCCAACTTATTGGAAAATTATTTTTTCCTTGGATAATTTCTACTTGATTAATATTTGGATGTTTTATTCCCCTATTATAATTATTTTTATATTCTAATGGCTCCATTAACAATACTTCCATTTTAATTAATTATATTCTAGATATATATTTGTATTGTTTACTTATTTATAAATATTAAATAGTTTAATTTCTAATTAAATAATTTAAATATAAAAATTATACATTAATAAATACTTTTTTTTCCATGAAAAATAAAATACTTTAAAACTTATATAGTATTTTTTAACATATATTATATGTATATATTAATAAAATTTACAAATAATTAACATTTACAAAATATTTTATTTAAATAAAGGAGTATAAAATAATGAAAGTTTATTATGAAGATGATGTAAAAACAGACATTCTAAAAGACAAAACAGTAGCAGTAATCGGTTACGGAAGCCAAGGAAGAGGCCAATCTTTAAACATGAAAGATAGTGGATTAAACGTAGTAATGGGTTTAAGAGAAGGTGGTTCTTCATGGAATAGAGCTAAAGCAGACGGATTAACTGTTAAAACTATTGAAGAAGCAACAAAAGAAGCAGATATAATCCACATCTTAATACCTGATGAATTACAAAAAGATGTATTCTATAACCAAATAGTAGATAATCTTGAACCAGGAAATACACTTTCATTTTCACATGGATATAACATACACTTTGCACGTATTAAACCAGCAGATGATATAAATGTAACAATGATCGCACCAAAAGGACCAGGATCTATGGTAAGAGAAACTTATGAAGAAGGATTCGGAATTCCTGGACTCGTAGCAATTGAACAAGATGCAACAGGAAATGCATTTGATATGGCTATGGAAATGGCAAAAGCAGTAGGACTCACAAGAGCTGGAGTAATAGAAACCACATTCAGAGAAGAAACTGAAACTGATCTTTTCGGAGAACAAGCAGTTCTATGTGGTGGATTAACTGCATTAATTAAAGCAGGATTTGAAACACTTGTAGAAGCTGGATATAAACCAGAAATGGCATATTTTGAAACTTGTCACGAAGTAAAACTTATTGTAGATTTAATTTACAGACAAGGATTCCAAAACATGTGGCATGATGTAAGTAACACTGCAGAATTCGGTGGACTTACAAGAAGAGACAGAGTTATCCCACCAGTAGTAAAAGAAAACATGAAAGAAATCTTAAAAGAAATTCAAGATGGATCATTTGCTACTGAATTCGCAACAGAAAGTATGACCGGAAATCCAAAACTTAACAGCCAAAGAAGATTAGAAGACGAATTAGAAATTGAACAAGTCGGTAAAAAATTAAGAATCGCTTGTGGATTAGAAAAAGAAGAATAATTTCAATTCGATATAATCTAATATAATAAATAAGTTATCTATTAAATTAGATACTTATTTATATTATTTTTAAACTCCCTCAGAAATACTAATTTTAAAAAAAATAAAAATAGTCTAATAACGACTATTTAAAAAATAGAAATTTAACTAACTATACACCAATACCTAACATATTTTTTGCTAATATACCTATTACAAATGATAATACTGCAACAGATAAAGAAATTGCAGCCATTTCTACAAAACGACTAGTGAATTTTTCTTCTTTTGTAACAGATATATAATAATTAAATACCAATATTATCAATAGTACAATAACTATCATTGAAATAAATGCTTCTAAATACATATGTATAGGATATACTAAAAATGGAAGAACTAAGAAAACTACAGTAACTAAATATGCCACTCCCGTATATAAACTAGATTTCAATGCATCTTCTGAACCATCCGCACGAACAGCCAAATAATTTGAAGCTGCCATAGATAATGTAGCTGAAATTCCAGTAACTATACTGGTTAATGCTATTAATCTATTATCAGCTAATGCAAATGTTACACCAGCAATTGCTCCAGTTAACTCTACTAATGCATCATTTAACCCAAGAACCATTGCTCCTACATAATGTAATCGTTCTTCATCAAGCATCCCATAAAGATTTTTTTCATGTTGACGCTCTTCTTTTAACATCTCAGCTGCTTGAGGTAGTTCTTTTTGCATTTTTTCATATGTTTGTTGTCCTAGTCTTTCTTCTTTTTGCATAGTTTTAACAACAAAGGTAAATCCCATAACTACAGTAAGAAATTTCATCCAATATATTTTCATTTTATTAGGATGTAAATCTTCATTTGTAATTTCATGCCAGGTATCTGCATGTTTTTTCTCATCTTGAGACATATGCTCTAAAATTTCTTTATTATGAGCATTTTTTTCTCGTTTTGCCATGTATCCATAAATTATAGTTCCTGTCTCTTCATCAATTTGTGCTTTTTTTATAGATTCTATAATATTAGGATTTATACTATTATTTTCCAATTTATCAATCCCTGAAAGTAATTTACTATATAAATAAATAAAATAATTTATTAAAAACCTTTCTAGTTATTAATTTAACTTTTATTTTATATTTTTTTTATTATAAAAATATTTTAAAAAGTTAATTAATATTAGGTAATAGGAAGTGATTTTTTGAATTATTATATGGGGATGGATCATGGAACTACAGCCGTTTCATTTCAAATACTTAATGAAGATAAAGAAGATGTTGGTTATTTTAAATTAAACCGAGATAAATTATCCAAAGGTGAAATATCATTTAAAGATATTATTTATGAGTATATTGATCCTAAAGATATTACTCTTCTTGCTATGACATATGCAATGGGTGATAATATTTCTAAAATTACACCAATTGAATTAGTTAAAAATAGAGGTATTAAATCAATTAATGGTGCTGGAAAAGTTACTGGTGGAGGAAGTAAAGTATATGAAGATATTAAATCTTTAAATATTCCTAGTGTTTTAATACCAGGTTTACATCGTGAATGCGAATTTCTTGATGATCGTTTCCGTGCAGCTTATTCTCATTGTGCTAGTGCAGAAAAAATTAGCTTATCATATTATGCTTACTTAAAAACAGGATGGAAAAATATGATTATTGCTGATGTTAGTTCTAATAGTGTTTGTGTACTTATTGAAGATGGCGAAATAAAAGGAGCTATGGATGCATGTATAGGTGCTTTAGGTTTTATTCATGGTCCTATTGACCTTAATATGATTCGTGATATTGATTCTAATAAAAAATCAGCTAATGAATGTTTTTCACATGCAGGTATATCTAAAATTGCCTCTGTCAATACCAATATTAATAATGTAAAAAAAGAAATTATTAATAAAGCTGTTTCAGGTGATAAAGATGGTTTATTAGCTATTGACACTCTTGTTATGACTGTTATAATGGAAATTTTTGGATTATATGGTATTATGGATAATAAATTAGATGGGATTGTTCTTACTGGTTCAGGTGGATCTATGACTGACCCTATTAATATAAGTGGTATGATTACTGAGAAAGTTGGTGCTATTGCCCCAGTTCATATATTAAATGATCGTAGTGGTGCTATTGGATCTAGTTATATTGCTTATGATATTGGTGAAGAAAACTATGAATATATTATGGGTGTTCCAGTAGTAAAAAAATAAAGATTCAAATAATTTATTTTTTTACTCTATCCATTTTGTAATATCTTTTTCTAATGTTGTATCTATTTTTATTGGTGTTATAGATGGTTGATTATTAACTCGTACTGTATGTACATCAGTTCCTTCTTCCTCATTATTTATTGTGTCTCCAGTTATCCAATAATATTTACGACCATTTGGATCTATTCGTTCTACTACTTCTGCAGTATACATTCCTTTAGCTAATTTAGTTGGTTTTATTTTTTTAAAATCAGGATCTGCAGGTACATTAATATTTAGGATATCTGCTCCATCAGGCATCCCCTTTTTTATAACAGTCTTCAATACTTTTTCTAGTATTTCTTCAGCAAAAGTAAAGTCTAAATTATTAGGTCCACCTTGAAATTTTAATTTTTCTTGTTTTACTTGTAAAGATATTGCTATTGATGGTATATTAAATGTTGCTGCTTCTAATGCTGCACCAATAGTTCCAGAAGTTGTTATAGATCCTTTTCCCATATTTTCACCTATATTTATTCCAGACACTAAAAAATCAGGTTCTTGTTTTAATACTTCTTTTACACCCATTATAACACAGTCAGCAGGAGTTCCTGACACACCATATCCTTTTTTTCCGTTGTTTAATAATTGTTCAGTTAATCTTATTGGTTCAAATAAAGTTATAGTATGTCCTATTCCACTTTGTTGAGTTACAGGTGCTACTATTGTTGTATCAACAATTTTTTCTATTGCATTACTTGCTGCTAAAATCCCTGTAGATGTAATTCCGTCATCATTTGTAATTAATACTTTCATGTATATATCTATGTATAATATTTTACTTAAATAATTTTTATTTTATATATATATTAAAAATACTTTTATTAAATAAAAAAGTGAACATAAAACAAGTTATTTTATTATTTACAAATAATTAATTCTTTTAATAATCGTTAATTTATAATAGTTTAAAGTATAATATATTAATCAGTAATAAAGTAGAAATAGTGAATAATTTTTTTATATAATAAAATAAATTGAATAAATGATTAATAAAAGATATGATTTTTAATTCTTTGAAACTATATTCATTATTCTTATTTATATTTATATTAAGCTAAAATTATTGAATTTTTTATTTTAACACAAAAATATTTTTATTTTATGAGGGAGATACTCTTGGAAAAGGAAAGATTAGTAAACTTTATTGCCACAATAATGGAAGATAGTGGTTTTAAGGTAAAAAAGAATTATCACATATCTAACAATATAATCGATATTTATGGTGTTCTAAACACTTCAGTAGGAAATGTAGGAGTAGTAGTAGCCTGTAAAAACTATGAAGAACCATGGAAAATCGGATTAGATATTTTAAAAGATATGGAAGTAGCTGCTAGAGCAGTTCATGCATCAAAAATTGTTATATTTACTACAAGTAGTTTTACACATACTGCAGCTGTATATGCTCAAAAACGTAATATGAAACTAGTTGACCGTAAAGGACTAATAAAAATAGCTAAAAATTATGCTAAGAAACGAACAATTGTAACAGATCCGGAAGACACATATGATGAAGAAACAGAATATTACGAGCCTGAAAATACCAAACCAGCCAGTTTAACTCGTGGTTCAAGCAGTAGTAATAATTCTCATGCTGTTTTTTCAGGTAAATTAAAAAGAAAAGATAATAGTAGTAGCAATTCTTACCAAGGGAGTTTAAATACAACTACCCATACAAAAAGTAGTACTCCTTTAACTAAAAAATTTAAAAATCCAATTCACATTAATGTAAATTCTGGTGGAATTATTACTTTCTTTAAAAATCATAATATTGTATATATGATTACTATAATAATAATTGCATCACTTATTGCATGGGGTGTTGGTCATATAACTGGAACTGGTCCATATACAGGTATGGGTAAAATATTATGTAGTGCTATTATTGCTTATGGTGCTATGACTTTAATGTATAAAGATCTTTCTGAAATACTACTTAGAGGTAGTGTTGTATTCTTTATAACAATAATTATAATTGTTGCAACATTAACTTTCTAAAACCTAAATTAACTTACTTTTCTTTCCAAAACTTTTTTTAATAAATTTTATTACTTTCATAAAAAATATTAATTTATAATAATAACTTAAAAGTTATAAGTTTTTTCTTGTATAAAAAATAGGATTCGTTGATTAAACAATAAAAAAAGATTTACATAACCATGTAAAAAACTGGATAATTCTTATTAAAATAAGTTTGGTATAATTAAAAGTGGGCCGGAGGAGATTTGAACTCCTGATCCCCTCCTTGTAAGGGAGGTATCATACCCCTAGACCACCAGCCCATAAAAAAATAGTTTCTGATTGTCCTCTTTAAGGCACTATTACTTAATTTATTTTAAGTTATATATAAAGGTTATGGTTTAATATTATTTTTTAAAAATATCATTAAATCGATTAGTATAATTATATATTAAATAACGAAACATCACATTCTATTTTTTTAAAACAGCTTATATCTACTCTAAAATACATATATAAATTAAAATAAAACTCTTAACAAATAATAAAATATTAGAAGGAAAAACTATGAAAAATATACTAATTCTAAATGGGAGTCCTAGAGAAAAAGGAAATACAAAAGTTCTTATTGATTCATTTATAAAAGGAGCAGAATCATCAAAAAATAATATTAAATTATTTAATATTGAAAAAATGAATATTCATGGATGTATTGGTTGTTATAATGGAGGAAAAGACTCTAAGAGTCCATGTACACAAAAAGATGACATGGATGACATATATCCTGAATTTGAAAAAGCAGATATTATAGTTTTAGCAAGTCCTATGTATTACTGGACTATTACAGCACAACTTAAAACAGTTCTTGATCGTACATTAGCTATTGCCGAAAAATATAATTATGAATTACCTAAAAAAGATTCCATACTTTTAATGGCTGCTGGAGGCTCTAAAATAGATAATTTTGAACCAATAATTGACTATTATACAGTTTTAGTAAAACGTTTAAATTGGAATGATCTTGGTCAAATATATGCTAAAGGTGTAAATTTTATTGGTGATATTATGAATAAACCAGTACTAAAAGAAGCAGAAATATTAGGTAAATCAATTAAATAAAAATTAATAAAAAAATTAAAATTATAAAAAGTCTAAATATCAAAATAAACATATATATTATATAAAAGTAAACGAGGAAAAAAAATTAAAATAAGATACTCATTAAAAATAGTTATTTCCTCAAAATAAAATTAATTATATAAAAAAAATAAAGGAATATAAAAATATGTCATTTGATGAAACTGGAAAAATATGGTTCAATGGAGAACTGATAGACTGGAAAGACGCTAAAATACATGTCTTATCACATGTAGTACACTATGGATCAAGTGTATTTGAAGGTATTAGATGTTATAATACAGAAAAAGGACCAGCTATATTCAGATTAGAAGAACATGCAAAAAGACTTATAAACTCTGCAAAAATATACAGAATGGATATACCATACACACAAAAAGAACTTTGTGAAGCTATAAAAGAAACGGTACAGGTAAATAATATAAAATCTTGTTATATTAGACCTATTGTCTTTAGAGGATATGAAGAACTTGGTGTATATCCAATGAATTGTCCTGTTGAAACTGTTATTGCTGTTTGGGCATGGGGACAATATTTAGGTGAAGATGCATTAGAACAAGGAATTGATGTATGTACATCATCATGGAGAAAAATGGCACCTAATACTATGCCTAATTTAGCAAAAGCTGGATCAAATTATATGAATTCCCAATTAGCTAAGATGGAATCTGTAGTTAATGGATATAAAGAAGCTATAATGTTAAATTATGAGGGAAATGTAGGAGAAGGTACTGGAGAAAACTTATTCTTAATTGAAGAAGGAATCATATACACTCCACCAGTAAGTTCATCAGTACTAAATGGTATTACAAGACAATCCATCATACAAATAGCTAAAGACTTAGGTTATGAAGTAAGAGAAGAAGAAATACCAAGAGAAAGATTGTATATAGCAGATGAAGTCTTTTTGACAGGTACTGCTGCAGAACTTTCACCAATAAAATCAGTAGATAAAATTCAAATTGGTAAAGGAAAACGAGGACCTATAACTAAAAAACTACAAGACAAACTATTTGATATAATAAATGCAAGAGTAGAAGATAAATATAACTGGTTAACTTTCTTAAAATAAATATTTTCTTCTCCACACATTTTTTTAAAACTTATTTTAGAATATTATGGATTATTTAATTATTTTTATTAAAAATATTCTAATTTTTAAATCAGTCAAATAACTATAATAAATATAAATACATATTATAAATATAAAAAAAATATAAGGTGATAAATTGCTTGATATAATAGGAGCAATAATATTAGGAGCTGTACAAGGAGTAAGTGAATTTCTACCAATTAGTAGTTCAGGACATCTTGCAATTGTACAAAGTTTAATGGGTGTTGATCCAGGATTAGCATTTGATACTATATTACATATAGGTACTTTAGTTGCAGTATTTATGTTCTTTTGGAATGATATAATATCAATATTAAAAGGATTTATTAGAAGTTTAGGTGATATTCCTAATGGAAATTTCATGAATGAAATAATGAAAGATAAGGATAAAAAATATGCTTGGCTTATAATTATAGGTTCAATACCTACAGCAATTATTGGTATTTTACTAAAAAGTGCTGTTGAAAGTGTACTTTCAGGAACATTATATGTAGGAATATTCCTATTAGTTACAGGAGCTTTATTATACTACTCAGAAAAAAGTCCTTCTGGAAAAACCGATATAAAAGATATGTCAATCAAACAATCTCTGATAATAGGTACTTGTCAAGGAATTTCTGTATTCCCCGGTATTTCTAGATCTGGATCTACAATTGCATCAGGATTATTTGAAGGATTAGAAAGAGAATTTGCTGCTAGATATAGCTTTTTATTATCAATACCTGCAATATTAGGTGCATTATTGGTACAGGTAAAAGATATAGCTGTAATTGATATATCTGCAGGAGTTATAATAGCAGGATTTGTATCATCTGTAATATTTGGATATTTATCAGTTAGACTACTCATGAAAATGATAAAAGGATGGAGTTTAAATATATTTGCATATTACTGTTGGATTGTTGGAATATTAACAATAATATTAACAGTTGCCTTTGGAGCAATTTAAAGATTAATATAATAAACTTTAAATTATTTATCCCCCCCCATATTTAACTATTTTTAAAAATTTATTTAACTTTTTTAATAAGAAATTATATATTTATTATCATGAGAAAACATAGCATTTATGATAATTACAAAATAGATTTTAAAGAAAATTATGATACAAAAGAAGATTCTTATTATTTTATGTTTTATGGAGATAAATTATATTTAAATAAAGATTTAAAATTACCTTTAATGGATTCTAAATCTTTAGAAGAAATTGATTATAATTTCTCATTATTTATAGGTACTTTTTATAATAAACCATGTTTTGTAGTTGATCTAAAAGATAATTATGAAAAATCTTATACATTACATGAAGTTTATACTATTGATGAAGAATTATTTATGTTAGGTGGTCGTGCAATACAAGTTATTAAATGGTACAAAACCCACCAATATTGTGGTACTTGTGGAGAACATACTATATTAGATGATAGAGAGATGATGTTAAAATGTCCATCTTGTGGCCAAGTTAATTATAGCAGAATTGCTCCTGCAATAATTGTGGCTATAACTCATAATGGTGAATTATTAATGGCTCATCATAGTTATTATAGAAAATCAAAAATTTATTATGCATTATTAGCTGGTTTTGTAGAAGCGGGAGAAAGTCTTGAAGAAGCTGTTGAAAGAGAAGTAATGGAAGAAGTAAATATTAAAGTTAAAAATATTAAATATTTTGGAAGCCAATCTTGGCCATTTCCTAACTCTTTGATGGTAGGTTTTACTGCTGAGTATGAAAGTGGTGAAATTAATGTGGATAACTTTGAAATATTAGAAGCTAAATGGCTTAAAAAAGAAGATGTTCAAAAAATGCCTTCAAATATTAGTATTTCTTCTTGGCTTGTAAATGATTATTTAGAAAATAGATAATGAAGAATTATAAATATCTTCCTCTATGTTCTATTTCATTTATTTTTTTAATTACAGGACTATTTTTATCATAACCATTTATAAAATAATCAAATAATTCTTCAGAATCATTCGGAACTATACTTTTTAATGATTTTTTAAATACTAATAAATCAGTTCCTTTATCTTCTATTAGATCACTGTATTTTCCTAATCCAAAATCTATTAATATTGGTTTATTTTCTTTTATTATGATATTACATGTAGTTAAATCACCATGTATTATACCTATATTATGCATTTTAGATATCATAGCCCCAATATCATTGAATAATAATTTTAAATTCTTAGTATCATTTTGTTTTAATACTATACTTTGTAATAATTTTCCTTCAATTTTTTCTTCAGTAATACTTTTATTTATAATATCTATATTGTATATTAAAGGAGTCCTTATTCCATTTTCTTTACAATCAGATATTAATCTTGATTCTTCCCGTAATCGTTCTAATCTTAATTTATTATCAAGTTTATCTGTACGATAATTCTTTTTTATTCGTTTTTTAACTATTGCTTTATTATTATCCCAAAAAGTATCTATTATATCAGCTTCAGCTCCTTTATATAAAATATTACTTGGCAGTTTTTGATTATTATTAAAAGTTTTAGTTACCCATTTAGCTTCTACTTGATCTGTTCTAAATTTTGGATCTATATAACTATATTTTAATCCAGTTTTTTGATATTTATAAGATAATAATCCTAACCAAGCTATCATAGATCCATTATCACCACAATATTTCATAGGAGGCATGTAAAAATCAACATAATGTTCATCACACATTATCTGTAACATTTCACGTAATTTATTATTTGCTGCTACACCTCCACAAAGTAATACTTCATTTTTACCAGTATGACTTAAAGCTCTTTCAGTAACTTCACATAGCATTGAAAAACAAGTTTCTTGAAAACTATTACAAATAACGTCTAGATCGATCCCTTGTTTATATTTATTTATAGCACTTGTTAGAATACCTGAAAATGATAAATCCATTCCTTTAACAATATAAGGTAATTCAACAGTTTCACTAGTATTTTTAGCATGTTGTTCTACAATTGGTCCACCAGGATGACCTAATCCAATATCTCTTGAAAATTGATCTAAACAATTTCCTATTGCAATATCAAGCGTTTCACCTATAATTCTGTATCTTCCAGACTCATAACTGATTATTTGTGTATTACCACCACTAGTATACAACATGACAGGATCTGTTGCTCCTGTTGTTAATTTCCCAATTTCAACATGTCCAATACAATGATTTACACCTATTAAAGGTACATTTATATTTTGTGATAGACTTCTTGCAGCAGTAGCTATTGTTCTAAGTGCTGGTCCAAGTCCAGGTCCTTTTGCAAAAGATACTAAATCAATATCATCTAAAGATAAGTTTGATTCCTTCAATGCTTTTTTCATTAAAGGTACTATATGTTCTGCATGAAAATTAGCTGCCTCCCTTGGATGTATTCCACCTTCTTCAGGATATAACTGATCACCACATGTAGCAAGTATTTCACCTTCACTTGTTACAATTCCTATTCCTGTTTTTTCTGCTGTTCCTTCAATTCCTAAACAAATCAAAAAATATAATCCTCCCAATACAATTATCAAAATAACAATATCAATTATAATAATATATGTTATACTACCATATTATAATATAAGGATACAAATAATTATCAATAGTACAAGAATATTTTTAATTATTTGATAATATACAACAAATAAATACGTGATAACGATGGATGAAATAAAAGTATTTGGATCAAAAAAACAATTAAACAAAATAAAAAACAAAAAAAATACAGCATTTGCATGTGTACTTAGTACTACTGCAATATCAGAAATACCAAATTTAACAGGTGCTGGTGTTGAAACTCTTACTAGTTATACTCCTGCTGTTGATGTAGAAGTTATATTAAAAAACCAACCACTCAGTTTTGAAGAAATTGCAATGACTAAAAACGATGAATTTGCTGCTCCATCCCCAGCTTTAATAACAAAAGCAATGATAGAACTATTAGACATTCCATTTATTCCTATAAATGCAGGAGCTGCTGTAACTCCAAAAGTACCTTTTATTGAACTCAATGGAGTTCCAGGTAAAGATATGAGAGAAGGAATATCTGTTGAAAACCCCGAAGAAATATTTGAAAATGCAAAAGATGTTGGAAAAGCAATGTCAAAAATATTTAACCATATAATTATAGGTGAATCTACCCCCGCAGGTACAACTACTGCTCAAGGAGTATTAACTGCTTTAGGTTATGATGTAAAAGATAAAATTAGTGGAAGTATGACTTTTAATCCACATGAACTTAAAGATTCTATAATTGAAAAAGCATTAGAAGCAAATAACATAAATCCCGGTGATTTAAAAGATGATCCTATGAAAGCTTTACAAGTTGCTGGAGATCCTACATTAGCAGCTGTAGCTGGACTTATAATAGGAAGTGATGTTGATTTAACATTAGCTGGTGGAACACAAATGTCAGCTGCCTGTGCATTAGTTAAAGCTATAGACCCAGACTTTGACTTTGATAGATTATGTATAGCTACAACAATATATGTAGCAGAAGATGATACTGCCAATATTGTAGATATTACTAATCAAATAAGTAAAGATATTAATATATATGCTGCTGATCCATTCTTTGAAGAATCTAAAAATCAAGGATTAAAAAATTATACAAAAGGATCTGCTAAAGAAGGAGTAGGTGCTGGTGGATCTATATTCTTCTCTTATCTTAATGGTATAACACCTGAAAAATTACGTGAAACAATTGAAGGATATTGTGATGAACAATTTAAAGAAGATTAAATTCTTCTTATTTTTTTAAAAAAATATTTATAATGATAAAAATGATAGTAACATTTATTACTGGTAATGAACATAAAGTTATAGAAGCAAGAGGTATTTTTGAAAAATTTGGTATTGAAATGGATCATGCCAATCCAGGCTATCCAGAAGTACAAGGCTCATTAGAAGAAGTTGCATCTTTTGGTGCAAAATACGTAGCTGAAAAACTTCAAAAACCAATAATAGTAGAAGATGCTGGCTTATTTATTAAATCTCTTAATTGGTTTCCAGGACCTTTTTCATCTTATGTTCAGGATACATTAACTAATAAGGGAATACTTAAATTATTAAAAGATGAACAGGATAGATATGCCGAATTCAGGTCATGCATTGGCTACTGTGCACCCAATCATGAACCCAAGACTTTTTTAGGCACTGTCCCAGGTTATATAGCATCAGCAGAAAAAGGTAATAATGGATTTGCATATGATCCACTCTTCTATGTAAAAAAATATAATAAAACATTTGGAGAGCTTACGACTGATGAAAAAAACAAATTTTCTCATAGAAGACTATCAATAGAAAAATTTGCTAGATGGTACTCTGAAACTATGAAAAAATAATATTTAAGTAAAAGATGAAATAATTAAACTATTTTTAATTTGGAGAAAAGATAACATGGCAAACGGACCTGAATGGGTAGAACAAAACCCTGAAGAAATAGAAGAATTAATCGTAAAATTACACAAAGAAGGACAAAGTACAAGTCAAATTGGAATCACCTTAAGAGACCAATATGGAATACCAAGTACAAAAATCGTAATGGGTGAAAAAATCACTGATATTTTAGAAAAAAACGGTGAATCATTTGATTACCCAGAAGATTTAATGAACTTAATCAAAAGAGCTGTAAACATAAGAGAACACCTCGAAGAAAATCCAAAAGACTTACATACAAAAAGAGGACTTATGAAAATTGAGTCACAAATCAGAAGATTAGTAAAATACTATACAAGAAACAATGTTCTTCCTGAAGGATGGAGATATGACCCAACAACAGCAGCACTACTTGTTAAATAGAGCTGATAACGCATATGACTTATTAAAGTCACATATAACTAAACAGCACGTTGTGAGAGTAATTTCTCACAATGATGCTGATGGATTAACATCTGCTGGTATTATATGTAATACAATTAAAAAAGCAGGTGGAAGATTTCATGTTACAATAGTACCAAGACTTAGAGAAAGTACTATAAAAAAATTACACAACACAAGATATAAACTATTTATCTTCTCAGATATGGGGAGTGGAAATCTTGAAAGTATATCTAAACTTAAAGGTGATGTAATAATAATTGATCACCATCAGTTACAAGAAGATATTGATCCTAATATACAAGTTGATAATAAAAAAATAGTACATGTAAATCCACATATTTTTGACATAGATGGTACAAAAGATGTAAGTGCATCAGGAGTATCTTATTTATCAGTACATGGCTTTGAAAACTATGAACTTGCTGGTTTAGCATTAACAGGTGCATATGGAGATATGCAATTTAAAAATGGACCACAAGGAATAAACCAACTAATTTTAGATGAAGCTGTAGAAAAAAATACGATTATAGTCAAAGATGAACTTAAATTATCTTATTCTAATAGTCAACCATTATATAAAGCAATTACTTATACATATAATCCAGTTATTAATGGATTATCTGGTAATATGGATAAAGCAATAGAGTTCTTAGATAAATTTAATATTCCTAAAGATAAAAAACTTAATGAATTAAGTGATGAAGAATATGAAATACTCAAAAAAGAACTTATGAAGATTAATGAAGACATTTATGGTACAATTTATACAATACCTAATATAAGACAAGAATTATGTAATATTGAAGAATATTCAAAATTATTAGACTCTTGTGGTAAAAATAAAGAGTATAATATGGCTATCAGCATAGAACTAGGTAAATATAATCAAATGGAATATGCTGAAAAATTACTATCCGAATATAATAATACAATGCAAAATGGTATTGAATGGATAAAAAAAGAGGGTAGTATTGAATTAGATCATGTTCAATATATTTATACTGAAGATAAAGAACAGAAAAAAATTGCTGCAGCTGTATCTAGTATAGGAATAGATCTTGGATTTTTACCTAGTGATAAACCAATATTAAGTCTTATGAGAATGGATAATTTAATTAAAGTATCTTCACGTACAACAGATGAAATGATAGAACGTGGTGTTAATTTAGGAGTTATTATGAATCAAGCTTCTAATAATTTTAATGGATCTGGTGGAGGACATAATATAGCCGCAGGTGCTGTAGTTCCATATAAAGAAATGGATAATTTTATAAGATTAGTTGATGAAATGATAGAATATCAAACTAGTTAAAATAGATAAGTATTATTTAAGGAGTTATTTTAGATGCAACTTACAAAATATGAAGAAGATATGTATAATGGAGAATATGGAGAAGGAAAAGCTGAATGTATGGAAATATTAATTTCTTTAGGAAAAATATATGATGCACCAAAAATGATTCCAATTACATCAGCTCAAGTATCAGGAGTTTCTTATAAAACAATTGGTGATGCTGGATTAGATTTTGTAGTTGATCTCGGTAAAAAAGCAGATGTAACTGTAGAATCTATGCTTAATCCTGCAGGTGTAGATATTACTAATTGGAAAGAATTAGGATTCTCAGAAGAATTCACAAAAAAACAAAAAGAAATAATTGATGGATATGAAAGTGTAGGCGTCATGAGTACATGTACTTGTACACCATATTTAATTGGTAATTCACCACTTCTTAATGAGCATGTAGCATGGTCTGAATCATCTGCTGTATGTTATTGTAATAGTGTTATAGGAGCAAGAACTAATCGAGAAGGTGGACCTAGTGCATTATTAGCAGCTGTATGTGGAAGAACTCCTTACTATGGAAATCATATTAAAGAAAATCGTATAGCTCAAATGAAATTTAATGTTGATTATGATTTTACAACTGAAGTAGAATATGGTGCCTTAGGTTATTATGTTGGACAGATTGTAAACGATAAAAATCCATATTTCATATTAAATAATATTCCATCACGTAGTAATCTTAAAACTCTTGGAGCAGCACTTGCATCATCTGGAGCTGTTAGTCTTTATCATGTTGAAAACGTTACACCAGAAGCAGATTATGCTAAAAATAATGATTCATTTGATAATATTGAAGAAATAACAATTGATTCTAACATAATAAATAATACATTAGAACAACTTAGTACAACAGATAAAATTCCTGATTTAGTTTGTCTTGGATGTCCACATGCATCATTAGCTGAAATAAAAGAAGTTGCAGAATTATTAAAAGGTAAAACATTAAAACAAGATTTATGGATTTGTACATCTGTTGCTATCAAAGCAGCAAGTAAACAATGTGGTTATTTAGATATTATCGAACAAAGTGGTGGAAAAATTGTTGCTGATACTTGTATGGTTGTAGCTCCTGTTGAAGATTTAGATTATGAAGTTATAGGTGTTAATTCAGCTAAAGCTGCCAATTATGTTCCAAGTATGTGTAAACTAGATGTTGTATATGATACTTTAGAAAACTTAATTAATATGATAAGTTAAATTATATATTTATTTCTCATTTAATTTTTTTAAAATAGCATGTATTAAATATACAAATTTAACTGAAGTTTAATAATATAATAAATAGTAAAATAAGTTTTTTTTTAGAAAAAAATTTGTTAGTATAAAAAATTTAGATCTTAGAATATACAATAAGGTTTTATATATATTAAGAACCATACTGTTATATGAGGAGAATTATTATTAAACAATTGATTCTTATTTTTTTTATTTTTCCAAATTCATATCTAAATAACTAAATTTTATTTATTACTTTAACAAATTTTAAGTATCCTATTAGTGAGGTATTACTTTTAATGATACTTTGTTATGTCTATTTTTTTAAAGAATATTTTTTGATATAATTATCTAATTATTATATTTTACTTGAGGAGAACTTTTTTTATAATAATTATCAAACTATAAAATCCTATTTATTTCTAATAATGGAGTTTTAGAAATATTATACTTAATTTTGAGATTAGAGCTTTATTTAATTAATAATTTTAATTTCTAATGGACAAATTAGAGACTTCACTTTTTAATTTATGATTTATTTGAATTAAGTAATTTGTTTATTTTTTTAACATTTAACACTTTTTCTAATTTAATGAAAAAATGTATATTTCACTTCATTTTAAGACCTTCTTTATGTTTAATTATGTTATTATTTTTTATTGATCTTTTAATAAGATTATGACTGTAATAATTATTGTTGGATTTTCATGTAATCAACCCCATGGCTGAGTATTTTTTTTTATTTTATTAATGTTTAATGCTTTTTATTTTATTATTTTTTAACGCATTTTCATCAACTCTATACATTGTGTATAAGTTATTAATTTAAGGCTATAACCATACTATTAAATTAATTATAAAATGTATGGTCTTTTTTCTAAATTATTTGAATTAATCATTCTCATTTTTCTGACAAAATCATATTTTACTTTTTTACTTGAAGTAGACATTGATTGTGAATTTATGTTAGATATTACATTTTTTGAGCTTTTATATTTCATCATAATTAACACCACAGTTTATATTAATTTATATTTTATTTGTATGTTTATAGTTTTACTATAATCATTGTACTTATTCACAATAATACATTGTATTACATAGTACTTATATTTTATTGTAATGTATTTACTAAACATTGTTTATTATTACTAAGATTCTATATAATTTTTTGTTAATCGATCAATAAAATAAATAATTTATATAAATAATATTAATCAAAGAAAATATTAGCATGAATAATTGGATACAACATAAATATATAAATAAAAATACGATAGAAGGAAGATTATATCAGCAAAACTTAGCTATGGCTGTGTTAAAAAAAGGAAACACTATGATAATTGCACCTACAGCTATGGGAAAAACTGTCATAGCTGCTTTAGTATCAGCAGAGCAATTAAAAAAATATGAGAATAGTAAAATATTAATTTTATCTCCAAGTAAACCTTTAGCATTACAACATGAAAAAAGTTTCAAATATTTTTTAAACACTACTGTAGGCAGTCTTACAGGAAACGATAAACCTGAAGATCGTAAAAATATATGGAAAGAAAATAGGATAATATCTGCTACTCCACAAACTATTGAATCAGATATTATTTCTCAAGAATATGATTTTAAAGATGTATCTTTAATTATTTTCGATGAATGTCATCATGCAGTGGGTTCTTATTCTTACGTATACCTTGCACAAAAATACATAGAACAAGCAAAAGATCAATTAATATTAGGACTTACTGCATCTCCTGGATGGGAAAAGAATAAAATTAAAGAAGTATGTAATAACATATACATCAATGAAGTAATTTTTAAAAGTGAAGATGATCCTGATGTAGCACCTTATTTTAATCCAGTACAAACAAAATGGATCAAAGTAAAATTATCACCTGAATTAAAAGAAATTCAAGATTTAATAAAAGAATCACTTAAAATACGTCTTCAATCATTAAAAAAAATGGGTATAATTGATTCCATATCAAGTCCATCTAAAAAAGAAATTCTTGTTGAACAAGCAAGACTTCAACAAAAGATTGCTACATCAAGTACTCCAAAAAAAGAATATTTTACAGCTATATCAATCTTAACAGCAGTTATTAATATAATGCATGCTAAAGAACTTCTTGAAACACAAACAATGAAAACATTAAATAATTATTTTAAACGACTAGAAAAAAAGAAAACAAAAGCATCTAAATCATTAAAAAATGATTATAAATTTAATAAAGCTGTTTTATTAACAAGAAAATTTATTGAAAAAGATATAGATCATCCTAAAATGAAAGAATTGATGAAATTATTAAATGAAATAATTGAAAAGGATCCTAATAGTCGTATCATAGTATTTAGTCAATTTAGAGATACAACTAAAATAATCTATGAACAATGTAAAGATAATAATATTAATGCATTAAGATTTTATGGACAGGCATCAAGAGAAAATGATAAAGGATTAAGTCAGAAAAAACAGATAAAAATAATAGAATCTTTTAGAAATGAAGAAAGTAATGTCTTAATATCTACATCAGTGGCAGAAGAAGGAATAGATATACCTTCTGTGGATTATGTTATTTTATATGAACCAGTTCCATCAGAAATAAGAATGATACAAAGAAAAGGAAGAACTGGAAGAAAACATGAAGGTGAAATGTATATATTAATGACTAAAGGTACAATAGATGAATCTTATTACTGGTCAAGCCAAAGAAAAGAAAGATCTATGAAAAATGAAGTATATGCTACTTATAAAGATAAACATGTTTCATTAGATAACTATAAAGCAAAACCAGAAGAAATAACAAAGTCATATAATATAACAGATGATATCGATGATTCTGATCCTGAAGAACCTGTAATATATGTGGATTACCGAGAAAAAAATTCAACAATGCTAAGAGAACTAGATAAAGTAAAATGTAAAATAAAAATAAAAAATATGACTGTAGGTGATTATCAAATAACTGATGATGTAATAATCGAAAGAAAAACAACAGAAGATTTTACTAAGTCAATTACAGATAAAAGATTATATAGTCAAGCAAAAGAATTAGTGAATAATTGTAAGAAACCTTTAATGATAATAGAAGGAGATAATATTTATTATAGTTTCTTACATCCAAATGCAATAAGAGGTGCATTAGCATCAATAGCATTAGATTTTAGAATTCCAATAATACAAACACAAAATGAAGTAGATACTGCATTTATGTTAAAAAGAATAGCTTTAAGAGAACAAACGAAATCAAATAAAGAAATAAGCGTAAGAACACAAACAAAACCAGTGACACTGAAAGAACAACAATTATTTATTACAGAAAGTTTACCTGGAATTGGACCAGTATCAGCTCATAATTTATTAAAACATTTTACAACAGTACAAAAATTAGTGAATGCTACAAAAAAAGAATTAAAAGAAGTAGAAGGAATCGGTGAAAAGACTGCAACTAATATTATTGATGTCACACAACGAGAATTTAAAGAATAAAATAAAATAAAAAACAAATAAATAATAATATAATAACTGGAAATCAAAAAAAGGTATTAATATGAAGATAGTAATAGATAAAAAAGAAAAAAAATATATTGTACATGATGAAGAATTTCACACTGAAAAAGGATTAATAACAAAAGAAGATATAATCAATTCAAAACCAGGGGATATGTTAACAACACATATGGGAAAAGAATTTAGAGTTCTTAATCCTAATATAAATGATTATATTGATTTAATGAAAAGAAACTGTTCTGTATTATTACCTCAAGATATAGGACTTGTAATAGGATTTTCAGGTATAGGTTATGGTAGTAAAGTAGTTGAATCAGGTACTGGTGCTGGAAGTAGTTTGTTATCTTTTGCTAATGTAGTAGGTCCAGAAGGACATGTTTCAAGTTATGAAATAAGAGAAGATTTTGTAAAAATAGTAGAAGAAAATGTAAATGGAACTGAATTTAGTAATATAACATTACATCATAAAGATGTAACAGAAGGTTTCGAAGAAGAAAATGAAAGTACAGATTTAGTTTTTCTTGATCTTCCAAATCCTGAAAATATTATTGAAGATAGTTATCGTATATTAAAAATGGGTGGATTTATAGCTATTTATACACCATATATTGAACAATTTCAAACTGCAGATAAAGTTCTTAAAGAATGTGGATTTAAAAATATTCATATACGTGAAGGAAATGTACGTGAATTAGAAGTTAGAAATAGAGGAACTAGACCTAATACTAAAATGGCTGGTCATACTGGTTATATTACATTTGCAAGAAAGGTATAATAGGAATAGATGTGTTTTTTATGAATTTCAGTTTAGAAAATATAATTTCAATTAGAGATTTTAAAAAAAGTGATATAAATTATATATTAAATATTGCTGAAGATATGGAACCAATTGCTAAATCAGAAAAAGTATGTCATAAAAAAGATGGTAAAATTTTAGGTGTTATGTTTTATGAACCATCTACACGTACTCGTTTATCATTTGAAACTGCTATAAAAAGGTTAGGTGGAGATGTAATAGGTTTTAATCAAAAACAAGGAACTAGTGTACAAAAAGGTGAAGTATTATATGATACAGCTCAAATTATTAGTCAATATAGTGATGCAATTGTTTTAAGACATGAATTAGAAGGAGCTGCAAGATATATATCAGATAAAGTAGATGTTCCTGTTATAAATGCTGGTGATGGAGCTGGTCAACATCCTACACAAACATTATTAGATTTGTATACTATGAAAAGAGCAATGGGTTCATTAAAAAATTTAAAAGTAGCTATTGTAGGTGATTTAAAATATGGTCGTACAGTTCATAGTTTAGTTTATGCTTTAGCCATGTTTAATATTGAAATAGTATTTATTTCTCCTGATGAATTAAAAATGCCTTCAGAAATATTAAAAGATCTTAATGTTTTAAATTGTAAATATACGATAAAATCTTCATTAAATGAAAATATTCAAGATGTAGATATTATTTACATGACTAGAATACAAAAAGAGAGATTTCCTGATCCTAAAGAATATTTAAAAGTTAAAGGTATGTATACATTATCTAGTGAAAATTTAAAAGGAACTGATATTATAGTTATGCACCCTTTACCAAGGGTTGATGAAATTAGTTTTGATATTGATAATATGAAAAATGCAATGTATTTTAAACAAGCTTTTTATGGTGTACCTGTTAGAATGGCATTACTTGATTCTATTATTAAATAAAAATATATTCGTTATTTATTTTTTTTATATTTTTTTTATAAATAATATAATTTAAATAAAAAAAGTAAGGAAAATAGAAAGTTGTATTAAAAAGTTACACTTGAAATATACGTCTTAAGTTTTATATATTAATGCTTTATCAATAAGTGTAGCATCACATTGTAATGTTATAATATTAGTTCTTCCTCTTCCACTACCACGAGATAT
>CAYNSJ010000043.1:0-22261 GCA_964399835.1 uncultured Methanobacteriaceae archaeon
CAACAAATACTAACAAAAAAATAAAAACCCAACACCACCACACTACAAAAAAAAAATAAAAACGACAACAAATAATCAAAAAACTCACAAACACTTTATCAGCAAGATTCTAAACAATGCCGTTTGATGGAAATTACATTCCATCTAAACTCATATCAATCATTTTTTGTGTTTCAGCAGCTAATTCATCAGGTAATCCTGTAATATCCATATCAAGGAATCCATGTACAATCATGGATGTTGCTTCATCTTCAGTTAATCCACGAGCCATTAAGTATTGAATCTCATTTTCTGCTATTTTACCTACTGCAGCTTCGTGTGATAAATCTAAATCAGTATGTGAACCTGTAAGTTCTGGAATAGAATGTATTGATGATTCATCTGATAATACTAATCCCATACATTCAAGGTGTCCTTTAACACCTACTGTATTACCTTGTAAATCTCCACGAGTATATATTTCAGATTGATCATTAGAGATTGCTCTTGTAATACTTTCACCTTTTGCACCTTCACCATTTAATACAAGTCTTGCACCTTGATCTATATGGGAATCTCCTTTACCTGCAAGTATTGATTGGAATAATGCATTACTGTTTTTACCATTACAATATGCTGTTGGATACATTTGTATGTCATCCACAGGATCTGTTAATATGTAATTTGATATGAATGTACTATCATCTTCAAGTATTGCACTAGTTCTTGGTCTTACTTCTACTTCTTTGTCCCAGTTGTGTACCATGGTAAATGTTACTTTTGCACCTTTTTTGATATAAAATTCAGATACACCTATATGGACAGCGTTTTGTACATCTTCGGCTGTGGAACATCCAGTTATTATATGTAATTCAGAATTTTCTTCTGCAACGATTATGTTATGTGCTGTTTGTTGTACATAAGGATCTCCAATAAACATACATGCTTGAACTGGCATTATTTGTTTTGTGTTTGGTTTTGATCTTATGAAATATCCACCTGTTGTACCTAATTCAGTATTTGCTGTGTATTTATCTGCGTCTACTTGTACAGCTTTCCACATATAATCTTTTAACCAATCATATTTTTCTAATGCTTGGCCAGTTCCCATTATTTCTACATCAGGGAACATATTGTTTACAAATACTTTAGATTGATCGTACTGTAAAAAAGAAGCTGATCTTCCAGTTTCGTCTGGTTCCATTCCAACTTTATTTATAACTTTCTGATCTTTTTTTCTTAAATCTTGTAATGATTCAATATCTTCATGTTCATCAGCATTTTCTGTAGTATATTGACTTAGATCAATATCTGCTCCAATTGCTGCTTTTTTATCTTTTGCTTTTTCTGCACGGTCTACTGTTCGTAACAATTTACACATCCTCCAAATCCTGATGTTCTAACGTCATTCATTATGCTCTGTGGATCTCCAGTACACATGATTTTTCCATTCATTAATACATGTCCATGTGTTGCATTTACAAAGTTAAGAATATATCCGAGGTGAGTAATTAATAATCCAGCTTTATTACTATTTTTATTTTTCTGATCTAATAAATTTCCTATTTCTTTGGATATTAATTCCACATTTTCAATATCTACTCCAGAATCAGGTTCATCAAACATGATAAAATCTGGCTGTTGAGCTAATAATTGAAGTAATTCAGATCTTTTTACTTCTCCTCCAGAGAATCCAAGATTAACGTCACGGTTTAGGAAGTTTTCATTTAATTTTAAACGTTTTCCTAATTCAAGTATTTCTTTATCGAGTTCTTCATCTGTTTTATCGTTTTCATGTCTTTCTTCTTCAAGTTTTAGAATATCTTGAAGTTTTACTCCTCTTATAGCAGGAGGGTTTTGGAAAGTAACTCCGAATCCTTTTTTGATTCTTTCATGTGTAGGCATGTCAGTAATATCTTTTCCTTTGTATACAATTTCTCCTTTTGTTACTTTGTAATTTGGAAATCCTAATATTGACATGAATAGTGTACTTTTTCCAGCCCCATTTGGTCCTAGTAGTACGTGTGTTTCTCCTTTATCTATTTCTAGATTTACGTCTTTAAGTATTTCTTTTCCTTCTACTTCCACTGCTAAATTTGATATTTCTAGTAGCATTATTTCACCGTCTTTTTATTAATATAAATTTATTAATAAAACTATTTTTTTTTATTTTAACTTATTTATAATAATTATTTATTTGTTTTTTATCATTTAATTTTATATACATATTATATATTTATAACAAGTGTTATGTATCTTATTTAAAATATAGTTATTGATTGATTTTTAAATAAATATTATTTTTTCATTTAAAATTATTAATTTTCTATATTTATTATATGAATATTCTTTTTTGTAGCATATTATAATTAGAATCTAAATAGTTAAAAAAGTTTAGGTTAACGAAAATTTTTATTATAATTTCAAAAAATATTATAAAATAATAAAATGATTATGTTGTGTTTAATAAGCTAAATAACTATTATTAATCGAGTTTATAATTATAATTCATGACAAATTGTTATGTTAAAAACTAAAAAGTTTCATTCATTATATTTAAACTTAACGGTTTAAGTCATAAAACAACATTTATAATAATAGTTTTATTGATATATTAATGTACATTATTTTAGTTTGTACATATTTTTTTAGGATTGTACTATTATTATATTATTTAAGTACAATTAACACGTGTTAAATAAATAGAAAATTTTTAAAATAGTAAAAAGTCTATTTTAAAATAGAATGATTATATCTAATAAATATTTATAATCATTGTTAAAGGATGATTATAAAAAAAACTAAAGTATAATCATTCATAATAACAGGAGGCAAAATTAAATGGCTGACGATGATCTTAGAATAGTTATGTTCTGCTGTAACTGGTGTTCCTATGGTGGAGCAGATACAGCTGGAACTTCAAGGATGCAATACCCACCTAACATAAGAATTATAAGAGTAATGTGCTCTGGAAGAATAGAACCTCAGTTCATTCTCAAAGCATTAAGAGAAGGGGCAGATGGAGTATTTATAGCAGGATGTCACATGGGTGACTGCCACTATAATGCAGGTAATTATAAATTAGACAGAAGAATGAGATTAGTTTACAGATTAATGGAAGAACTCGGAATCGATAAAGATAGAGTATCTCACGATTGGATTTCAGCTTCTGAAGGTGAAAAATTTGCAAATACTGTAAGAGATATCACTGCAAAAGTAGAAGCTCTTGGACCATCACCACTTAAAGAGACTATTACTCAGGAGGAATAAGTACATGGCAGATAAAAAAAGAATAGGAACAATGTGGCTTGGTGGATGTTCTGGATGTCACATAGCAGTAACTGATTTACATGAATTATTATTAGATGTATTAGAAGTAGCTGAATTTGAATTCAGTCCAGTATTAATGGATACCAAATATAACGAAATTCCACACATGGACATTATATTAATAGAAGGAGGTATCCGTAATGATGAAAACAGAGAATTAGCTGAAGTATTAAGAGAAAAAGCTGACTTTGTTGTAGCATTCGGAACCTGTGCAGAATTCGGAGGAATTCCAGGACTCGGTAACTTACATCGTGTAGATGACTTAACCGAAGAAGCATACATAAACTCAATAAGTACTGTAAACCCAGATAATATAATTCCTAGTGAAGGCGTACCTCACTTAGAAAGCAGAGTAAGACCATTATCTGAAGCAATAAAAGTAGATGCAGTATTACCTGGATGTCCACCAAAATCTGATGTAATTGCACAAGTATTAATTGCATTAGTAAAAGGTGAACCTGTAGAAATACCTGATAACAACCTTTGTGATGTATGTGAAAGAGAAAAACCACCTACGGGTATGGCTATGGATGCAATAAAAAGACCTTTCGAAGTTGGAGAAACTGATAAAGATCTTTGTTTAGTACCACAAGGTATAGTATGTATGGGTCCAGCTACACGTCCATTATGTGGAGCACAATGTCCAGCAGTAGACACCCCATGTAGAGGTTGCTACGGTCCTACTGATAAAGTAATAGACCCTGGAGCAAAAATGATAAGTGCTATCGGTTCTGATTTCGGTGTAGAAAATGATACAGAAGTTGATCCAGAAGAAGTAGCTAATCAATTAGATGATATTGTAGGAACATTCTATACATACACATTACCATCAGCATTAATCCCATTAAAACTTAGGAATAAATAAGGAGGCTAAATTAAATGGTAGAATTAACATTAGAACCTGTAACAAGAATCGAAGGTCACGCAAAAATTACTGTAGACCTTGATGAAGAAGGAAACGTAAAAGACACAAAATTACATGTTATGGAATTCAGAGGATTCGAAAAATTCTTACAAGG
The DNA here is from genome assembly GCA_964399835.1 of uncultured Methanobacteriaceae archaeon. Taxonomy (GTDB): domain Archaea; phylum Methanobacteriota; class Methanobacteria; order Methanobacteriales; family Methanobacteriaceae; genus Methanosphaera. The sequence continues at coordinate 4,329 of CAYNSJ010000043.1, forward strand.
AAGACCTATTGAAGAAGTTCCTAGAATCGTACCTAGAATCTGTGGTATTTGTGATGTACAACACCACTTAGCTGCAGCTAAAGCATGTGATCAAATATTTGGATTTAACGATGATGATATATACCCAGCAGCATACAAAATGAGAGAAATTATGAACTGGGCTTCATATATGCATTCACACACATTAAGTTTCTACTTCTTATCTGCACCTGATTTCATAGGTGGAAAAGATAGAAAAACCAGAAACGTTTTCCAAATAATTAAAGATGCACCAGAACTTGCTACAAAAGCATTAGAATTAAGAAGAAATTCACAAGATATTGTAGCAGCATTCGGTGGAAGACCAATTCACCAAGTAACAAACACTCCTGGTGGAATCACTGCTGTATTAACAGATGAAGAACAAAAAGAAAATTTAGTTAAAGCTCAAAGAGCACTTGAACTCTCAATTGATACTTGGGATGCAGCTCAACCTATCTTTGAAGAAAATCTTGATTTAATAAAAACATTAGGTAATGTTGAAACATACCACTGTGGTCTTGTAAACAAAAAAGACGGTGCATGGGATGTATACAACGGTAATGTAAGAATGATGGATAAAGAAGGTAAAAAATACGCAGAATTCGAATCAAAAGATTATGCAAAATACATGGCTGAAGGAGTAAAACCATATTCCTGGTTAAAATTCCCATACATCAAAGATATCGGATATCCTGAAGGTGTATACAGAGTAGCACCTCTTTCAAGAATTAACGTCTGTGACAAAATGCCAGACCCAGCTGAAAGAGCACAAGATTACTTAACTGAATTCAGAAACACTTATGGATACGCACAATTACCATTATTATTCCACCCAGCAAGACTCATCGAGTTAGTTGCATCTGCTGAAATGGCAGTTGATGGATTAGAAGGTGACTTAAGCGGTCAAAAACGTCCTGAAGCATTAGATAAACCTGGAGAACCTCGTGAAGGTGTAGGTATCGTAGAAGCAGCAAGAGGAACATTAACCCACCACTACCAGACTGATGAAAAAGGTTTAGTAACCAAAGCAAACATTGTCGTAGCTACTGTACAAAACAACCCAGCTATGGAAATGGGAATTCAACAAGTTGCTAAAAAATACATCAAACCTGGAGTAGAAGTTGACGATAAAATCTTCAACTTAATGGAAATGGTTATCCGTGCATACGATCCATGTCTTTCCTGTGCTACCCATCAATTAGATACCCAAATGAGATTAGCTACTGTAGAAGTACGTGATCACATGGGTAATGTAATTAAAAGAGTAGAATAACTATAATCTAAAAATATTTTATTTGATTAGAGAATTTTTATAATTCTTAATTCTCTAATTTATTTATAATATTCAAAATGATTAGGAATATTTTTCATTGAAAAATATTTTTGCATCTTAATACAAACTAATAACTAGAATAATACAAGAAGGGAACATTGTATATTTCAATAATAATGTAGTATAAGATTTTTCTTAACTAACATTTAGAAGTATACATGTACTTTTTTTTTATTTTTATAAATGTCTATTTTTATTATTATTTTTTTATTTAATTTTAGAATAAGCAATAATATCTATTTTTAAAATTAGTATCTATTTTTTTTAGGTTTTAAAAGAAATCTTATTTGTAAATTATTTTTAAAGATAAATAAAGAGGGAAAAGTTTTTTTTCCCATTAAATAAATGTTCCTTTTTAATATTTGGAATTAATATACATTTTTATGTTGTGATAAATTTTTTATTTTATTTGAACACAAACTTTTTAAAAAGTTTTTTGATGGATTTTTTTTATAGTATCATGATAAAATTTATTAATTTTTATTTAAGGAGTTTTACTATGTAACTTAGAATTTTACTATATAACCTGTAAAGTTTTATTCTAGGTTTTATCTATTTTAATTGTAGTCTATTTTTTTAGAATTTTAATTTATTATTTTCATGTAGAGTTTGGGGAATATTAATATTAATTTATTAATTTGTATTAATCTCTACAAATTATTATTTGGACATCACACCATAAATACTTTTTTATTAAAAAGTATTACTTTTTCCTATAATCTTTAAAACTTTATCAATGTTATATACTGAAGGATTAGTACTATCTGTATAGACTCCAGTTATTGTGTCAATACCATTATTCAATAATTCTTTTATGATTTCAGGATTATCTGTAGGTATTTGTGTTTTAATATTCTGTTCTGGAAATAGTATACGTAGTACATTGCTTATTTTTGTCATGTAATCTAATGAGTATTGTGGATGATATTCTTCAGGGCTGTCATAAAATGGATCATAACCTTTAATTTCTATTGATTTTATGTTATATTTTAAAAAGTTTTTAAATAAGTTAGTTAGATCTATATAAGATTCTCTAATATTTATCATAAATTGTATTGATAAGTTAATTTTACTATTTCTGCTTATTATTTCACATAGTTTCAAGGTGTTATCTAAAGATTCTTTATTGTTATTTAATTTAAATAAATAGTTGTTGGTACTTGGTAAATTACATATTATATTATCGATAGGAAACATTGTCAAATTATCTAAATTATTTAATTTATTTAATTGTATATTACATTTAGCATTAGTTTTTTCATAGATAGTATTTGTTAATAATTTTAATTGCTCTGTATTAAAATCATTAAAATCATTATAACAATTTACAGATTGAATTTTATATTTATCTATTTTATATAATCTCATCATCAATTGATTTTTAATATACTCTGGATTATATTCTCTTCTTGATTCTGGTGTTTTGTATCCACATGTAGGACAGTTATCTTTTATTTGATACATTATAGGATATTTGATATTTGTTTCAAGAGTAACATTGGGATGATTATTTTTAGTTATTTCATTTGATATATTATGTAGTGTTTCTAATTCTTTTTGATTGTTCAATTGAATAATATAATTTATATCATCTTTTTTGATTTTTTTTTCTTTAAGATTCTTAATAACGTTGTTAATCATAGGTATAACTCCTTTATAACCTTGTTTTTGTGCACTAAAAGTAATACTATTATATCTATTTTTCTTTAATTACTTTCCTTAAAAATTATTTATTATATTTATTTATCTTTTAATTTTAGTATAATTTTAACTAATACTTTTATATAATTAAACATTGGTTAAAAATTTCACATGATTAATATTATAATAGTATATTTAATTTTAATTGAATTGAAGTACTAAAAATATTAGGTTAAGTAATACATTTTTGAAATACTTTATTTATTTTTACTAAAATTTAAAAACATTTATATGTAGTTCTTTGTAAATAATTGAATTGTAAGAATATTTATTATAAGATACATTAAGTATTACAAAATTATTAATAAATTGAAACTATTTGATTTTGCATTACTCGATGATAAATAAACGTACTAAAAAACGGTTAAATAATTACATTCTAGAGCATAAGCTTAATCTTCGCTATTAAAATTATTTTAAGTAAGTAATTTATTTGATATCGGAGTTTTAGAAGACTAAGTTATTTATTAACAGAGATGTTAATGTGTTTACGAGTGTTTTTCTTTGTGATAAATATTTGAACACAAGAAATGATGGAAAATGTATTTTTAGATAACAGTTGGAGGGGGTATATTTCTTATTTGCATGTGTAATCAATTAAAAATTATTTAATACTAATTTGAATTGTTACGACATTTTTTTTCATGCATAACATTCAATTAAACAGATAAATTAAATTTTAATGATTTTAAAAATGTTATATAAATTTTAATGAGCAAAAAACGTAAAACAAAAACACGTAAATTAAAAATAAAAACACGTAAATAGCTTTGTTTAATTCATAAAAATATAACCAACAATATTTTTTTGATAAAAAATAAACAGTAATTAGTGGAAAAACGCAAATATTTTAATAAACCCAGAAAGAATGAATTAGTTTCATTTCTTAATGAATATTATTTAAGAGGTGTACATATAAATGCCAACATATGAAGACAAAATAGATCTGTACGGGGTGGATGGAAAACTTTTAGAGGAAAATGTTCCATTAGAAGCAATCAGTCCAATGTTAAACCCTACAATTAAAGAGATTATAGGAGAAGTTAAGCGTTCTGTTGCTGTAAACTTTGCAGGAATAGAAAAAGCACTAGCAAATGGAGCTTACGGAGGAAAAGCAAACTTCGTTCCAGGTAGAGAATTAGAATTAGACATAGTCGATAACGCAGAAGTTATTGCTGAAAAAATGGCTAAAATAATTAAAACCAGCGACGATGATGATTTTGCTTCCAAATTAATCAACGGCGGAAAACAACTATTAGTTGAAGTACCAAGTAAAAGATTAGATTTAGCTGGAGATTATACCGTAGCACCATTAGTAACTGGTCAAGCATTAGTACAAGCAATACTTGATACATTTGACGTAAACAAATTCGAAGCATCTAACGTAAAAACAGCAGCTTTCGGAGCTTATCCACAAACTGTTAACTTTGCAGGTGCAAACATGACTACATTACTTGGTCCACCAGTAATGTTAGAAGGATTAGGATACGGATTAAGAAATATTGGTGGAAACCATATTGTAGCTATCACAAAGAAAAACACTCTTAACGCAGTAGCTTTAGCATCAATCCTAGAACAAACATCTACCTTCGAAATGGGTGATGCAGTAGGAGCATTCGAAAGAAGCCACCTTTTAGGATTAGCATATCAAGGATTAAATGCAAACAACCTTGTATATGATTTAGTAAAAGAAAATGGTAAAGGAACTCTTGGTGATGTAGTAGTATCTATATTAGCAAGAGCAGAAGATGACGGAGTAATCAGGGTAAAAGAAACATTACCTTCTGGATACAAATTATACGAACCAGTTGACTGGGCATTATGGAATGCATATGCAGCAGCAGGTCTTGTAACAGCAGTTATCGTAAACGTAGGAGCAGCAAGAGCTGCACAAGGTATTGCATCTTCAATTCTATACTTCAACGATATTTTAGAATATGAAGCAGGATTACCTGGAGTAGACTTTGGTAGAGTAATGGGTACTGGAGTAGGAATGAGTTTCTTCTCACACGGTATTTATGGTGGTGGAGGTCCTGGTGTATTCCACGGAAACCACGTAGTAACCAGACACAGTAAAGGATATGCTATACCATGTAACACAGCAGCTATGTCATTAGATGCTGGTACACAAATGTTCTCAGTAGAAAAAACCTCTGGATTAATCGGAGATATCTACGGAGATGTAGACAGTTTAAGAGAACCAGTAAAATATGTTGCTGAAGGAGCAAGTCAAATAAAAGATAAAATCTAGATGTGGAAGTTAAAATTATGTCAACAGAAGTAGAAGAAAACAAAATTGAAGATGTCATAAAGGCAACTGATGTTAGAATTTTTCCAGATAGAATCTTAAAACCAGAAACTACTGAAATTGTTCTAAATGAATTATTAGCATTAGATGGAATATTAAGAGTATTAGTTAATGGAAAGTCACTACCTAATGTAGTGAACAATGGACCGGCTAAGGGAACGCCAGTTAATCATTCTGATAGAAAAACCATTAATGTAAAAGGAAATGAAATTCAACTACAAGTATCTGTTGGTGAAATAATTTTAACAGTCCAGCTAGACAATCTTGAAGATTTTGTAGAGCAAGCTAATGAAGTTCTAGATGATAACCTTAACTTTGGTTATGACCTCAGTGTAGGCATCTTCACAAAAAATTCAACGTCTGTATCTGATTATCTCAAATATGGAAAAGGATTTGAAGATCAAATAGACTCAAGAGTAATAGGATTAGTTGATCCATCTGCAAAATCATCAGAAACCATAAGATATATTAGGTGATTGTAAATGGCATATGAAGTACAATATTATCCAGGTGAAAGTGTTATTGCTGAAAACCGTAAAAAACACATGAACCCTGATTATGAACTTAAAAAATTAAGAACTATATCCGATGACGATGTAGTTAAACTCTTAAGCCATAGAAATCCTGGGGAAGGTTACAAAACTGTACACCCACCTCTTGACGAAATGGACTTTGAGAAAGACGATATAAAAGACTTCGTTGAACCAATCGACGGAGCAAAAAAAGGTATCCGTGTAAGATACGTACAATTTACAGATTCAATGTATAATGCACCTGCTCAACCTTACGACAGAGCACGATCATACTTAAGAAGATTTAGAGGAGTAGACACAGGTACACTTTCAGGAAGACAAGTAGTTGAAATGAGAGAATCAAACCTTGAAGAAATGTCTAAATTATTATTAGAATCTGAATTCTTTGATTCCGCAAAAACAGGACTCAGAGGAGCAACCGTACACGGTCACTCCCTAAGACTTGACGAAGACGGATTAATGTTTGATGCATTACAAAGATATGTATTTGATAAAGAATCTGGTCATGTAAAATACGTAAAAGATCAGATTGGAAAACCTCTTGATGAAGTAATCGACGTAGGAGAACCACTACCAGAAGATGAACTCAAGAAAATCACTACAATCTACAGAACAGATAACGTAGGTCTAAGAGACGACCCTGAAGTAATTAAAGTAGTAGAAACAATTCATGCTGCAAGAACTGACGGTGGATACGGAATCGATGTTTTCAACAAAGATCTACAAAGTAAATTAGGTGGTAAATAATGGATAATGAGAAAAAATTATTCTTAAAGGCTTTACAAGAAAAATTTGATGAAGACCCAAAAGATGAACACACTAAATATTACTGCTACGGCGGATGGGAACAATCACCAAGAAAAAGAGAGTTCACCGCAGAAGCTAAAAAAGCAATGGAAGCTCGTGGAGGGCTACCATTTTATAACCCTGATATAGGAGTACCTCTTGGACAGAGGAAATTAATGGCTTACCAAGTATCTGGTACCGACTCCTTTGTAGAAGGGGACGACCTTCACTTCTGTAACAACTCAGCAATCCAACAATTAGTAGATGATATTAAAAGAACTATTATTGTAGGTATGGATACTGCTCACGGTGTACTTGAACACAGACTTGGTGTAGAAGTAACCCCTGAAACAATCAACGAATACATGGAAACAATCAACCACGCACTCCCAGGAGGAGCAGTTGTACAAGAACACATGGTAGAAGTTGATCCAGGATTAGTAGTAGATTCTTACGCAAAAATATTTACTGGTGACGATGATTTATTAGATCAATTAGATCAAAGATTTGTAATTGATATTAACAAAGAATTCCCAGAAGATCAAGCTGAAATGCTCAAAAAATACATAGGTAAAAAAACCTACCAAGTAAGTAGAGTACCAACATTAGTTGTACGTGCTTGTGACGGAGGTACAACCTCAAGATGGTCTGCTATGCAGATCGGTATGAGTTTCATTTCTGCATATAAATTATGTGCAGGAGAAGCAGCAATTGCTGATTTCTCATACGCTGCAAAACACGCAGATGTAATATCCATGGCTAACGCTATGCCATCAAGAAGAGCAAGAGGACCAAACGAACCAGGAGGAGTAACCTTCGGTGCAATGTCTGATATGGTTCAGACCAGCAGAGTATCTGATGACCCTGCAGAACAATCATTACAAGTTATCAGTGCAGCTTCCCCATTATACGATCAAGTATGGCTCGGTTCATACATGTCTGGTGGTGTAGGATTCACTCAATATGCTACAGCAGCATACACAGATGAAATCTTAGACGACTTCATGTACTATGGTAAAGATTACGTAGAAAATAAATTCGGAATTTGCGAAGCAGATAAAACTTCTGATGTAGTAAAAGATATTGCTAGTGAAGTAATTTTATACTCACTTGAACAATACGAAACCCCAGCACTTCTCGAAGACCACTTCGGTGGATCCCAGAGAGCAGCAGTTGCAGCAGCAGCTTCAGGATGTTCCTGTGCATTTGCTACAGGTAACTCCAACGCAGGTGTAAACGGTTGGTATTTAAGTCAATTATTACATAAAGAAGGATACAGCAGATTAGGATTCTACGGTTACGACCTTCAAGATCAATGTGGATCTTCCAACTCACTCTCTGTAAGAAGTGACGAAGGACTTATTCACGAATTAAGAGGTCCTAACTACCCTAACTATGCAATGAACGTAGGTCACCAACCTGAATACGCAGGAATCGCTCAAGCACCTCACGCAGCAAGAGGAGACGCATTTGCTCTTAACCCACTTATAAAAGTAGCATTTGCTGATAAAAACTTACTCTTCGATTGGACTAACCCAAGAAAATCCATCGCAAAAGGTGCAGTAAGAGAATTCATGCCTAGCGGAGAACGTGACTTAATCGATCCTGCATTATAATTCTAGGAATGTAAGAATATAATAATTTTAGGTTATAGGTACTTGTAGTGGCTTTATTAGTAAGAATAAGTATGTTGATAATTTAAGATAACATGTAAGCAAGATACGATCTGCATCTTTTTAGAGCAAGACACGATCTGCATTACGCCGTATCATTATTGAATCAATTATAATTATCTGAATTTGATAAACAAACTATAAGTTACTTAATAACAGAAAATTATTGTAATTTTCTTATATTTTTTTCTTATTTTTTTCTAATTTAATACAATTTAGCTTATTTTTAAAATTATTATTTAAACAATTTTTGAAACTTTTTATAAAAATAGATTATTACTTTTTATTTAGGGTGATGAAATATTAAAGAGAACATAAATTAAATTATACATACTCTTTAATAATGGTTAAATTATTGATACTTTCTTTTAGTAAATATATTGTCCATTGTTTTTATAGACATTATCTTCTTCTGATATTACAGTTCCTCTACTAATTGTCATAATGTTTGTTCCAGTATATTCTCTATTTTCAAATGGAGTAAATTTAGCTTTTGAATAAAATTCATCTGGATTAATTTTTCCAGTTTTATTCATATCAATTACAGTTATATCTGCATCATATCCTTCTTTGATTTGACCTTTATTTGGTATTCTAAATATTTCGGCAGGTTTTTCACATACTAATTTTTGAACAGTTTGTAAAGATAAATTGTTTTTATTTACTTCTGTTAATAATAATTTTAATGTTACTTCTAATCCTGGTATTCCTGCAGATGAAGACCATGTATCTTTTTCTTTTTCTTCTATTGTATGTGGTGCATGATCAGTTCCTATACTGTCAAATTCATTTATATTGTTTAAGGTTACACAATACTTTTTATCTTTAAGGGGAGGATTTGTTTTAGCTTTTATTCCATAAGTATCATAAATACTATTGTCCAAGAATAAATGATGTGGTGTTACTTCTAGTGAAATATTTAATTCATTTTTAACAGGATGAATTAATTCAAAAGTTTGTCTAGTACTAATATGACATAAATGTATTTGTAGTTCATATTTTTTTGCAAGTTCTATTGCCTTATGTACTGCTATTACTTCTGCTAAAGCAGATCTTGCATAACTATAAGTTTTTGTTATTTTTTTATTTTCTGGATTTTCTTGTAAATATTTTGTATTATAATCCACTAATTGTTTATCTTCGCAGTGTAACATCAATGGTTTACCTGTTGGTTTTATATAACTAAACATTTTGTCTAATTGTTCATCTGTATGTAAATCCATGAATATTTTATAAGAAGCAGGTTTTTCTTTATTAATTTCTAAAACATCTTTTTGTGTTTTAACTCCTGCATTTAATCCAAAATCAACAATTGCTTTTTTAGTTGCTATTTCCTTTTTATCTTTGAAATTTCTTAAGGTATCTGTTAGGGGACTAGTATTTGGCATATCTATTACTGTTGTATATCCACCATGAGCTGCAGCCATTGTTCCAGTTTTCCAATTTTCTTTATGTGTTAATCCAGGATCTCGTAAATGTACATGTGGATCTATTAATCCAGGTAATATAATGTTTTCTTTAATATCTATTATTTTATCAAATGATTTGTCAGAGGCAGATAATGTTTTTTTAATTTCTTTTATTTTACCATTTTCTATTATGATATTTTCTACTGTGTTGTTAATAGTTTTACAATTTTTTAGTATAATATCTGGCATAATTTATTTTTCCTCTATTAATTTTTACTCTATTTTTCTGTTTATAACTTTTACTTATTAATATTACTTTAAACATATTAATTATATTAAGAAAATAGAATTATTTTATAATTATATTATATATTATTCTAGTTTTTTTTCTTTATTATTCTATAATATTATTTATTAATTTTTTTTAGGGGGTTAACATACTTTTATGTCAATTAATGATTATGCTGAGGAACTTTTAGCTGTAGATAAGAAACAATTTTATGAAGATTTAAAATTACCTGGTTTGGAAATAGAACAAATCCCAAATACCACTCCTATGATTGCTGATTTCACAGAATATTCACCATTACATAATGGTCATTTATATTGTATGACTGAATCAAAGCGTATGCATCCAGAAGCATTATTTGTGGCAGTTATACCTGGATTATTCAATCGTAATGGTCGTGGATTACCTTATATTATGACTCGTCAAAAAAGAGCTGAGTTAGCTATAAGTTTAGGTGCTGATATTGCTGTTGAGGGTCCACCTATGGGTATAATGGGTTCTGGTCAATATTCTTTATGTTTATCTTTAATGTTTAAAGCTTTACATGCAGATTATATTCCTCGAGGATATATTAGTAATGACCCTAAATTTAAAATAATATTAGATTATATAAATAATGGTAATGGAGTAGCACCAAAACCATACAAAATTGTATCTATGAAAGATAAAAAAGTGCTATTAAATGGAAAGCTAAATAATGATGATTATGTCATTGTATCATTAGCTAAGTCATTAACTAAGATTAATTTTGATTTTAAGAATAAATTTATCTTTATACCTCGATTAGAAAATGTAAGTGGTACAAAAATACGAGAAATGGTTAGCTCAAATCAACTTGATAATGTAGATGACATGCTACCTAAAGAGACTATTGATTTACTTAAAGAAGAAATGGAATTAAATCATGCACCATTACATTCTGTTCGGTGTGAAAAATCTCTTTTAGATAATGTTAACAATTTATCAAAAGATGATTTGGAAAAACTAGCACTTATTGATTCAGATACTGTTTTAAACATACTAAATAATAGACCTTTTGATAATGTGGAAGATATAACTGATAATATTACTCGAGGTTTTAGTATGCATAGAAAACAAAGAGTTTTAAGTGTACTGGAAGCAGGTATTTTTAAAGATGATGTACATAAATATATTAATAATTATCCACAAGTTATAAGAATATTGGGATATAAAAATAATGAAGTTCTTAACAAATTTAAAAATAATTTAAAAGATAACTTAATAGGAGAAAATGGAAAAATATGGCAATAAATGATAAAGATTTCGTAAAAATAAACTACACAGGAAAAACTAAAGAAACTGGAGATGTATTTGATACAACATTAGAAGATGTTGCAGAAGAAAATGGAATCACTCTAGAAAATAAAGATTATCAACCATTAATGTTAGCAGTTGGATCTGATCAATTAATTCCTAAATTACAAGATGCAATAAAAGAAATGGATGTAGGAGAAGAAAAAACAGTAGAAATAGCATCTGAAGATGCATATGGTCCACGAGATCCAAGTCTCATACAATTAATTCCAATGAAAGAATTTAAAAAACAAAACATTAGACCATTTGTTGGAATGCCATTAACTTTAGAAGGAACACCTGGAATTGTAAGAACAGTAAATGGTGGAAGAGTTCAAGTTGATTTTAACCACACATTAGCAGGTAAAGATTTAATATTTGATGTAGAAATAGTAGAAACTATTGATGATGATATAGAAAAAGTTAAAGGATTATTAGCTGTATACTACAGAAACCCAAATCTTGATCTTGAAAAAACTGAAGTAGAAATAGAAGATGGAATTGCTAAAATTAAATTAGATAAATTAGCAGGCTTTGATCAAAGACAAACACAAGAAGTAACATTAGCAAAATTCAGAGCAGCAAAAGAAATGTATGAAAATATAGATTCAATTGATAAAGTTCAATTCATAGATGAATATGAACCAGCACCAGTAGAAGAAGAATCAGTTGAAGATGCTGAAGAAGTACCTGAAGTAATCAATGATGATGAAGAATAATTATACAAAATAGTTTCTAAGAAGAGAACTATTAAAATATTATCTTCTAAATTTACTTTTTTTTAATATTTAATTTAATAATTTAATTAGAAAATTCGCTTGTTTTTTCAATCATTTTTTCGCAATGTATTAAATCTTCTATAGTAGCAAGAACTGTGGTGATTTTATCATTTTCAATAAAACAGATAAGTTTATTATTTTCAACATAAGATTCAATATATCCTTCGTTATCAGGGTATAATGAATTATAAGCGATTCTTGCGTATTTTTCATCAATATATGTAAAAGTCATTTTTGTTTTTATATTCATTAAACTTATGCTCTCCTGTTATAATTGATTTAATTTTATTATTAAAGTTATTTTGATATTTTTTCATTAGATATCTACTTTTAATTATCCATAAAATTAAAATACATTATTAAATATATAATTAACTAGTAAATAAATTATATTTTTTACTTATTTTAATATCATTATTTTTATATAATATCTTAAACAAAACATAAATTAGTATATTAGAATTATATGAATTAATTATATAATTCAAATTTTTGTAATTTAATAAAAATACTATTTATTGTATTATTACAAGAAGTTTTTTTTAAGATTTGTTTTTACTATAAATAAAATAAATACGTTTCTAAATAAATGGAGGAGAATATCAATGGTTCGACCATACACAAGAAAAGATTATATTAGAAAAATCCCAGCATCAAAAATAGTACAATATGATATGGGAAATTTATCAGAAGATTATCCAATACAAGTAACTTTAGAAGTTAAAGAAAATGCACATTTATCACATAATGCATTAGAAGCTGCTAGGGTAGCAACAAACAGGTATATGCAAAGAAAAGCAGGAAAATTAGGTTTTAGATTAAAAATAAGAACATATCCTCATCACATAGTAAGAGAAAATCCTATGGCTACCGGTGCAGGTGCTGATAGGGTACAAAGTGGTATGAGAGGAGCATTCGGTAAAGCTGTTAGTTCAGAAGCATTAGTTGATGCAGATCAAAAAATCATGACCGTATACATTAACAAAAAAAATTATGCAGATGCTAAAATAGCACTAAAAAGAGCTATAATGAAATTACCAGTATCTTGTAGAATAGTTGTTGACAAAGGACAAGAACTTGTTCAATAAACTAAATATCATTAAATATTAATTTTTTAATAAAAAAAACTTCTAATAACATGAGATGAATAAACATTAATAATAAAATAAATAGTGTGGGAAATAACCACCTTTTAAACATTAAATAATTCATTCATTTCAATTAAGAATGTGGAGAAATAAATTAATATTATTATCCTTACTCTTAATAAAGAGGAATAAGGAATTTAAAAATAAGAAGAGTGTTACAGATGAATTATGTTGAATTTTTTGAACAGCTAAGTAAAGATGACATACCTATTGCAGGAGGTAAAGGAGCTAACCTTGGTGAATTAACCAATGCTGGAATTCCTGTACCACCAGGTTTTGTAATAACTGCAGATACTTATAGAAAATTTATCACTAAAACAAGAATAATCGATAAAATCAATAATATGTTGTCTACTTTAGATATTAATGATACAAATCAATTACAAGAAGTCTCAGAACAAATAAAAACATTAATTACAACTACTGAAATACCAGATGAAATACAAAGAATAATTATTGAGGCATATAATGCTTTATGTCTTAAAACTACAGATGATGTAACTGTTGCAATTAGATCATCTGCAACTGCAGAAGACTTACCAGATGCATCATTTGCTGGACAACAAGATACATATCTTAATATCACAGGTATTGAAGATGTTCTTACAAATGTCCGAAAATGTTGGGCATCATTATTTGAAGCAAGAGCAATATTCTACAGAGAAGAAAATGATTTTGATCATTCCAAAGTATTTATTGCTGTTGTAGTTCAAAAAATGGTAAATTCTGAAAAAGCAGGTGTAATGTTTACTGTTGATCCATCAACCGGTGCTGAAGAAATGCTTATAGAAGGAGCATGGGGTCTTGGAGAAGGAGTAGTATCAGGAACAGTAACACCAGATACTTGTAGATTTGATAAAAAATCAAATGAAGTAAAATCTTATAGAGTAAACACTAAAAAGACAATGTTCACTAAAGATCCAGAAACTGGATCAACAATACAAAAAGATGTACCAGAAGAATTAAAAGATAAAAGAGTATTAACTGATGTTGATTTAGAAAAACTTACAACATTAGGTAGAAGAATACAAAAACACTACAGAGAACCTATGGATACTGAATGGGGTATTGAAGCAGGTGATGTATACATGCTTCAAGCTAGACCTATAACTACTTTAGATAATATTGTAGAAAATAATGAATCTTTAGATGATGAAGAAAGAATAATCATAACTAAAGGTTTAGGTGCTAGTCCAGGTTTAGTTTCAGGTACTGTAAAAATCATTAAAGAAATTGATGAATTAGATAAAGTACTTGATGGTGATATATTAGTAACAACCATGACAACACCTGATATGGTACCAGCTATGAAAAGAGCAAATGGTATTGTAACTGATGAAGGTGGAGTAACTTGTCACGCAGCTATTATATCAAGAGAACTTGGAATTCCTTGTGTAGCAGGTACTGGTGAAGCAACACGTATTCTTAAAGAAAATTCTGAGATAACTATTGATGGTAAAAAAGGATTAGTTTATGAAGGTGGATTTGCAGATTCTGTAGATAATTCTGAAGAAGCTAATACAGTTTCAGCATCTGGATCTGAACCAATAGTAACTGTTACTGATGTTAAAGTTAATGTTAGTATGGCAGAAGCTGCTCAAAAAGCTTATGCAACTGGAGCTGATGGTGTAGGATTACTTAGAACAGAACATATGATGCTTGCATCAGGTATTGTTCCTTATAAATACATTCAAGAAGGAAAAGAAGGAGAACTTGTTAAAGTACTCGTTGATAATATCTTAAAAGTAGCAGATGTATTTTATCCAAAAACTGTATGGTACAGAACATTAGATGCACCAACTGATGAATTCAAAACATTAGAAGGTGGAGAAAATGAACCTGATGAAGCTAACCCTATGTTAGGATGGAGAGGAATCAGAAGAGAACTTGACCAACCTGAAATATTAAAAGCTGAATTCAAAGCTATTAAAAAACTACATGAAAAAGGTTATACTAACATTGGAATAATGTTACCATTACTCCAAGCACCAGAAGAGCTACATAAAGCTAAAGAAATAGCAAAAAGTGTAGGTTTAGTACCACAAAAAGACGTTGAATTTGGAATGATGGTAGAAACACCAGCAGCCGCTATAATAATTGAAGACTTCATAGCAGAAGGACTTGACTTCATAAGTTTCGGAACCAATGATTTAACTCAATACACATTAGCACTAGACAGAAACAACGAATTAGTAGCAAAACACTACACAGAAGCTCACCCAGCAGTACTAAAATTACTCATGAGCGTTATAGAAAAATGTAACAAAGCAGGAGTAACAACAAGTATCTGTGGACAAGCTGGAAGTAAACCAGAAATTGTAGAAAAACTAGTAGAAGCAGGAATATCAAGTATTTCCGCAAACACAGACGCAGTACCAACAATAAGACAACTAGTTGCAAAAGTAGAGAAAAAAATCATACTTGATGCAGCACGTAAAAATTTAAAAGAATAAATTTGTTATGTTTTAATTCAACATAACACTTCTTATTTTTCCTTATTTTTAAATAAAATTATCTATTTTTAACTAATTTTTAAATTATCTTTTCTAAAATATTATTTCAACAATAAATAAAAACATTAAGAATAAATTAGAAATAATAATATGATAATGAGTATACATTAAATTTTAGAGTGATAATATGCCTGAGAATTTTACTAAACTTTTTGATAATAATAAAAAAACATTAAGAGGTAAAGATGATTATTTCTTTTTAATCAATGATTCTAATGAAGAAATAAGACAACATTACGATCCAACATACACAAGTAACTTTCATAAAAGAAAAGAACGATTTAAGAAAAGTCAAAAATCTAAGTTAGATTATTTGAATAAATTAAATATTAAATATGGACTATTTGTTGTTCCAGATAAAAGTGTTATTTTAAGGAAGTATTTACCTTTTGAAACAGAAAAACCATATAGATATGTTGATGAAATATCAGAATATGTTAATGATTTAGCTCCAATACTAACTGAAAATGATTTTCAATTAAATGATACTCATACTACTCATAGATCCTCAGTTAAAAGTGTAGCTTATATGTTAAATATATTACATCCTGAACATACTATGTTAGAATATAATAAATTATTATGGGAAAAGTTAGATATTGAGATGGATATGAGTTTAGGAGATTTGTTTTTTGAAAAAAATTGGAATGCATCTAAGGATGATCCAGTATATAAAAAGTATAGTTGGATACCTATGGATAGAGTAAACTCTCGATATGCTAAACAAATTCCTAATGAAACTATACCAAAGGAATTCAGATTATTTGGTGTAAGACCTGCTCGTTACTATCGTAATGAAAATAGTGTTAGTGATAAAAAAGCATTAATATTCCATGATTCATCTACTTTAAAATATATAAATACTATTTCCACTTATTATCGTGAAACATTTTTCTATTGGGATCATTGGTTTTTTTACAATGATTTAGTCAAGTGGTTTAAACCGGATGATGTACTTGAAATTCGTACTGAAAGATTCTTTGGAAATCCATTAGCACCAGTTTTAGATGAAGATGGAAATGTACCAGTAGCAATTAATTTAAATCTTGAAAAAGCTATCATTGATCAAAATAATAATTTAAATATAAAATTGTATTCAGAAGATATTCATCATGTACCAGTAACTGTTGCTGTTGCTGTTTATTTAAATGATAAATTTATTCTAGATGATTTGATAAATGATGGATCTTGTATTATTAATCATAAATTAAATGATAATTATACAGATGATGAATATGAATTAAAACTTGTTACTACTGTAAACTCAAAATATCGTGAAAAAATTCAAGAACAGAAAATTACTCGAAAATAGTTACTTAGTTAAAAATGGATCATAAAGAAATTATTTATATTGTAATTATCACAATAAGTATTAAATTTAATGTATATAAAAAATAATAATGAATAATAATTATTATTACTTCACTAATTTTTTTTAGAAATATAAATTAATTATTTTAGGCTAAAAAATATGCTTGATAAAGGACAAAAAAGAGAAAATATTTTAAAACAATTAACCAATTATCATAATCAAGATATGCTATATGAATCAGGTAAAATACTTGGTTCAATGTGTACTAAACCAGATCCTATTGCTGTTGAAGCATATGAAATGTTTCTTGAGACTAATCTTGGTGATCCTGGATTATTTCAGGGTACTGCTTTGATGGAAAAAGAAGTTATAAATTCACTTGGTGAATTATTACATTTACCTAATGCTTATGGTCATATAGTTACTGGTGGTACAGAAGCTAATATTATGGCTATAACTGCTGCAAAATATTTAAAAGAAGATGAATTAAAAGGTACACCTGAAATTATATTACCTAAAAGTGCTCATTTTTCATTTAAGAAGATATGTCATATGTTATCTTTAAAGCCTAAATATGTACCATTAACATCAGATTATAAAATAGATACTAATAAAATTGAGGAGTTAATTAGTGAAAATACAATAGCAATGTTAGCTATTGCAGGTACTACGGAGTTAGGATTAATTGATGATATTGAAAAAATATCAGATATTGCTTATAATAATCAGATATATCTACATGTTGATGCAGCACTAGGTGGATTTATGATACCTTTCATAAATTATAAAAATAACCATCAAGTAAAATTTGACT
>CAYNSJ010000044.1:0-6912 GCA_964399835.1 uncultured Methanobacteriaceae archaeon
ATATAAATCGTTTAATTTCTAGATCTAATTCACACTGTTTTTAAGAAGTAAAGTAAGTAAACAAAATTTAAAGGTTATAAATAATTGCACATTATTTATTTTGGCAGTTCTGATACATTTAAAATATATCATTACCACATTGTATATTGTTCTATACATTACGTTTAACGTACATCAAACTAAAATTTGCTTCAGTATTATAACCGAATTACTTTTAGTTTTCATAATTAAGTAATAATCATTATATTTTATCGCTACAATTGGAAATGCAACTATCATAACTCTCGAATTCTATAATTCGATGTGTTCAAGTCATCACCGTTTTGTGTTGTAGCACATACTATAGACAACGAAACTGCCATCTCAAGATAATTAGAAAATATTGCAATATGTTTTAATTATTGAAAATTATATGGATGTATTAATCATTGATCAATAAACATAACAATTTAGAGTTTATTACTTTATTACGTTCATTTTAGAAAAAATTTATTTTTATTTTTTTCAACTATTTTTCTATATAATAATACTTGTACTTTTTTAGGATGATTTTTTCCATATATAATATATTGTAAAATGTATTTTATTTCAAAGTTTATCATTATTTGAACAAAATTATATTAAAATATCTAAATTATTAAACATTATTATATTTTTATTTTTTTCATTATTTTACAAGATAATTTTAATTATTTACATTTTATTATTAATTTATCAATTGTGAAAGTAATACTTTTGATATATTTATATATTAAGAATTATAGAATAACGTTATAATAATTTATAATAAGAAAGTATTACTTTTTAGTTAGTTTCTAAAATATTTGTAATAATAATTAGAGATAGGTTCTGTAAAAAATGAATATAAAAATTAAAGAATTAACAAAAGAAAATCTAAATGAATATAATGTAACTAATTTTTTATTTAAAATGATAAAACAAGAATATCATATGACATATGTTCCCAGTTATCATAAAGATATTATAAACCTTGAAAATTATTATATCAATCCTGAAAGAAACAATTTCTTTTTAGCTATTGATACTGATAAAAATAAATTAGTTGGAACTTCAGCTATTCGAGGTTATGATCGAAAAGATTATATCAGAGGAAAAACATATAGTAGAAATAGTACTGCTAGTTTATATAGAGTATTTATACATCCAATGTATAGACGTTACAAAATTGCTACAAAACTTGTAAATTATGTAGAAGAATTTTGTGCAAACGTTGGTTATAATGAGATTTATCTTCATACTCAAAAAACAGTTAGTGGTGCTTTGAGTTTTTGGTTATATAATAATTATCAAATAACACAAGATATGAACAATAACTTAGGTACGGTTCATATGGAAAAAATTATTGCAAGTAAATAATTCAATTATTATTTAATAATTAACAATAATTATTTATTTTTGTTTGAAATATACAATAACCACAAAGTATATATAGGATAAAAACTAATATTGTATTGTTCTACTTGAACTTGAATGTAGAACTAATTACAAATGAAATTTTTTTATGCAGGGGTGCCCGAGCTGGCCAAAGGGGGTGGACTTAAGATCCTCTGGCGTAGGCCTACGTGGGTTCGAATCCCATCTCCTGCACTAACTTTTAATGAACTATTTTTTTACAATTTTGCCTTAGTGGCTCAGGGGTAGAGCGATGCCTTGGTAAGGCATAGGTCGAGGGTTCAATTCCCCCCTAAGGCTTAACTTAAATAATCTATTTTTAAAAATAATTAATTATAACTATTTTATTTACTAAACTATTTTATATAAAGTTATTAATTTTAATTTGTTATTTTACTATTTTAACAACCACTATATTTTAAGAGTCCAAATAGATACATATTAGTATAAAATATAGAAATATTTAAATAAGAAATTATTAATAAGTTAAATAATAAATTAAGAAATTAAATAAAAAAAATAATGGATTTTGATAAAATGTTAAAAGCAAAAGTATCCGATATTTTGATAGTTGGAGTTATTTCTGGAATAGTTGCAATTTTAACATCTATAATGGGAATAGCTGGTACTATTATTGGTTCAGTAGTCTCTTCTATCGCTATACAAATAATGACTACTCTATTTCGAGATCCATTAAAAGATAAAATGGAAGAAATGGAAAAATACGAAGAAGTTAATGGTTATGGTAGTTATAATCGTGACATGAATCATTTAAATAGACAGGAATATATACAAAAAGATGTTACAAGTAATCAAGATTCTTCATTTATTACAACAAAAGTACTGTTTTTATTTCCATTAATTGTTATATTAGTTATAGAAATAGTACACTTCTTAGGATTAGTTCAAATTATTCCAATAGATATATTCTACAATTTAGAAGCAGTTACAAATTGGACTTTATTTAAAACAATTGGATATGCATTAATAATAATGGGAATATATCCATTTATATCTAAAAAGTTAGGTATGCAACATGGTTTTATATTAATAGCAGTTGGTATAATAGAATTAATCTTTGGATATGCAGATAGTAATGTTCATGTAGCAATAATTTATCAAACAATTGCATCATTAAAAGAATTTATTAATATAGCTGTAATTCTTGCAATATTATATACTGTATTAACAGTACCTAATGATATAGATGAGAATACTACATCAAGTAACATATATAAACCAACACAACCTAAAAAATTTAACAATAATAGAAATCAATTTAATAAACCAAATCAAAGATTAAATAAACACAATTTCAATAATGATAATTACAACAATAATTACTATGATGACAACTATGACAATAATTACGACAACAGACAAAAACATAGCAATAGACAAAAATATAACAACAAAAGAAAACAAAATAAAAAGAACAAAGAAGAATTCAATGATGATGACTACTATTATTATTACTAATCATTTTTAACTTTTTTTTTATTTTTATATTATAGTTTATAGTCTCTAATTTTTATTATAACTAATAATAATAGAATAATTAATTTATAACTTACCAAATTAAGCTTTTTTTAAATAAATAATATTATTCTATTTGAAATTATACTATTTAAACAGTTTTTAATTAAATTCATTTTTCACAAATATTTATTAATAATAATATATAAAAAGATATTAACAGAGAGAAGAATTGAAATTCAAATCAAGAGGTGTAATTAATAAGTCTATGAAAAAATCAGATGAAACTATGATAAAAAATAATATTACAGAACGAAGTTTATATTCACCAATAAATGGATATTTAAAAAAACTAGGATTCATATCCTTAAATGAAATTAAAAATTCGAAAGGTCAACTAGATATACTTGCATTATATAATGATCAAAAGTATATTATAGAAATAAAAATTGGAAATCCCAATAAGAAACTATTAGAAGGTTTTGGACAAGCATTACGATATTCAAAAGAGTTTAACACAAACAACATCATCGTAATAAATTATCCAACAACGGTAAGAAATGCACCTATTTTAGATATAGAAAATATAGCATTGAATACAAAAATCAACTCCTTAATATATACTGAAAACATTACTGATAGCATAAATATAACTCTTCATGAGTTATTTAACTTACTAAAAAGAAGTATTGAATCAGAAAAAGAAAAATATGATTTACAAACTGTAATAAACATACTTTCTAAATCAATATATCAAATAAATTATACACTCCAAAAGCTATCAAAAGAAGATATTAATAATCTTATAAAGTTAATAACAGGAAAATTTGATCTGTTTTTAGCACTAAGTGAATTAAATAATAAAAATGAAATTAACAAAATGGCATTAGATTTAGTATCATATTTACTAATAAACCAAATGTTATTTTATCATATCTTCAGTATTAGATCAAAACAAATACCTGAACTTAAAGAAATTAAACACATTGACGACTTAAAAAAACAATTCAAAAAAATCACAGATATAAACTATAAATCAATATATCAAATTGATATTATTACAAAATTACCTGAAGATAAAATAATTATAAAATCATTAAACCAAATAATACAAATGTTTAAAATTTTAAAACCTGAACTAATTGAACATGATTTAATGGGTAGAATGTTTCATGATTTATTACCAATTAATACAAGAAAGAGATTAGCAGCATTTTATACTAATCCTATAGCTGCTGAAATTTTATCTAATCTTACAATAAATAACTATGCTGTAAATGTTATTGATCCAGCTTGTGGATCTGGAACATTACTTGTATCAGCATACAAAAGAAAAAAAGCACTTTGCGATACTATGAAATTTCCAAAGTATCATAAACAATTTGTTGAAAAAGATATACTTGGATTTGATATAATGCCCTTTGCATCACATCTTAGTGCAGTTAATTTATCTTCTCAATCAATTGACACAACAGATAAATTACAAATAGGTATAATGGACTCATTAAGTTTATCAAATAAATTTAAAAATCAAAAAACATATACATTAAAAGGATTTTCAAAGGAATTACAGTATACATTTGATAATTATAATCCAATACAACGAAGTCTTAATGATTTTTTAATTGAAAAGAACATGGGAGCTATTACTGCAGATGGAGAACATAATGAATTTACGGTAAAAAGAAATAATTATGATATATGTATAGCAAATCCACCTTTTTCTGATAGAAAAAAGTTACCTGAAAACTATAGGAAAACACTAAAAGGATATGATAAGTTAAATGCAATATGTGGATCAGAAGTAAATTTATGGGGTTATTTTTTAGCATTATGTGATTTCTTATTAAAAGAAAATGGAACAATTGGTTTTATAATACCTATCAATATATTCAGAGGTAGATCAACAAGAAAAATAAGAAAACACTTATTTAAAAACTATTCCATTAAATATGTTATTAAAACAGGACAAAATATAGCATTTTCTGAAAACTCAAATTTTAGAGATATAATGATAATAGCAACTAAAACTAAACATAATAAAAACAACAGGACAACATTTGTAATAATAAATGAAAATTTACATAAATTAAATTTTAGTGATGCTAACAACATAGCTAGACACATTAAAGAAAATAATACTCAATCCAAATATCAGTTAGACATCACAAATTATTCATATTCAGATTTAATAAAACATGAAGATAACTTAATGAAATACTTTGGAATAATGAATACTAATAATCAAAGAACAATAGGAAAATTCCAAAATTTAATAAATAACAAAATTGGATATTTATTAAGAAAAATAAAATCTTCAGAAATAAAAGAAGGATTCCATGCTTCACCAGGAGGATTATCACAATTAGCATTTATTACAAGTAATTATAATAAAAATAGATTATCAAGAGCATTATTAATTTATGATAATGAAGATTCTAAATATATAAAAGCAAAAATCAAAGGAATAGATGATAAAACATTTTATGTTCCAAAAATAGCTACAACAGAAGCATTAAGAACATTAACTGGAATTAACACATTTAATCTTGAAAATAAGTTAGATTATATCATATTAAATGAATTTAAAGATTACAAATTAGTATTATCTTTATCAAAATTTAAGAATAAAAATGATTTTACTTATAAAATAATACAAAACAGATGTGAAAATAAAAAAACACATATGGTTGTAGCAAGAAGATTTAGTTTACAGTCATGTAATACATCTTTTTTTGCATTTTATTCAGATAAAGAATTTATAGCATCAGATACCTTTAAAAATATTAATTTAGAGGTTACTTCAGCAAAAATAAATACTATATATTTAAATAGTGTAATTGGAATTATGAATTTAATATTAATCAAAGAACAAACAACAGGTAAATTTACAGATATACGTGAGTCTGATTTGTTGTTATTAAATATTATAGATACATCAAAAATTAATGGAGATATGAAAAACAAGTTACTAAAGTTATATGAAGAATATTCTAAATATAAGTTTCCATCAATTATTGAACAATTTAATAATAATTATTCTAAACGAGTTAATTTAGATAAACAGTTACTTGAAATATTAGGCTTTGAAAGTAAAGAAATTAAAAAATACTTACCAATGATATATCAAATAATAACTTCAGAACTAAAATCTAAATAGTTACTAACATAAAAGTGTTTAATATTTTATCATACATAAATAAACATAACAAAAAATATTTTTAAAATATATTAAGAGAGGATTGTAAGATAATGATTACAGAAAAACAAGTAACAGATGCAGTATGTGAAATATACAAAGAAGCTGTCATAAATTTACCAGAAGATGTGAAAAAAGCATTACAAAATGCATATGAAAATGAAGATAGTGATATAGCCAAACTAAATCTTAAATCTATACTAGACAATATAGATCTAGCAGAAAAAAATGGTATTCCAATGTGTCAAGATACAGGACTACCAATAATCTTTGTAAAACTAGGTAAGGTACAAGTAGAAAATCTAGAAGAAGGAATAAGAAAAGGAGTTCAAAAAGCAACAGAAACAGTACCATTAAGAACTAATGTAGTAGATCCCTTAACAAGAAAAAACACAGGAAACAACATAGGAAAAGGTATACCTCAAATAAACGTAGAATTAACAAATGAAGATTATCTCGAACTAACAGTATTTCCTAAAGGATTTGGATCAGAAAACAATAATAAACTAAACATGCTACTACCTGGTGAAGGAATTGAAGGAATAAAAAATTTCTTTAAAGAATCAATATTATCTGCTGGAGGAAAACCATGTCCACCAACAGTAATAGGAGTAGGAATAGGTGGATCATCAGATATGGTAATGAAACTTGCAAAAAAAGCATTACTTAGACCTGTTGGAGAAAACAATTCAGATCCAAGATTAGCTGATCTAGAAGATGAATTACTAAAAATAGCAAATGACACAGGAATCGGCCCTATGGGACTAGGCGGAAAAACAACAACATTAGATGTGAAAGTTGAATTAGCAGATACACATACAGCA
>CAYNSJ010000044.1:6922-21025 GCA_964399835.1 uncultured Methanobacteriaceae archaeon
TGTTGGGCTGCCCGTCATGCAACAACACGTATAAACGATAATTAATATTAAAAATCTTTATCTAACCCTCTACTCCTTAAATTCTTTTTTTATAAAAAAATAACAGGAAAATTGAAAATGCTTGAAATAATAGTAGTGATATTAACAATAATATCCATCATATATCTTCTAACAAGAGATAGTAAACCTAAACAAAAACAAGAAATTCCCAAAAATAATCAGATCCCAGAGCAACCTTATGATAATTATAACAATACATTAGAACCACACGATTTTGTATGTCCTTATTGTGGTGAAGTAGTTTCATCCGAACTTTGTTATAATAATATGTGCTGTGTATGTGGAAATCCCTTAAATTATGAAGATTATTATAATTAAATTTATTTTTTTAAAATTCAGGGAAATAATTATCTGATTTAAAACTAGTTAATAATAAAATTATTACTATATAAAAAAAGGGAGGATAAAAAGAATAATATTAAAAAATAACTCTTTTTTTAACGTACTATACTTATTTTAATTCTAAATTAATTTTTTATAATATATTGATTCTTTTTCCATTATTATAATCTTCTGTTTTATTATATGCATCAATCATAGTGAATAAATAGATTATAATCCAAATTATAATTGGTATAAGTAACCAAGCCATTAATGCAAGAATAACTTCAATAATGAAGAATATTACGCCATCTTTCCAATCATCTAAATAACAATAGGCTGCTCCTGGGAAAAATATACCAATTATTAATGTGAAAATTTTATTTTTCTGATTAGGTGGACGAACATATTGTTGATTTTGATACTGGTTATTATATTCTTGATTCTTGTAATTATTTTGATTTTGCTGATTATTCTGGTTACTTTCCTGTTGGCCATATTGGGATTGTGATTTATATTGCTCTTGATATCCTTGTTGATTTTGATACTGGTTATTATATTCTTGATTTTGTTGATTATCTTGGGCTTCTGATTTATATTGCTCTTGATATCCTTGTTGATTTTGATCTTCTTGATATACAGAATTATTTTCTGAAATATTATCAGGTTTATTTACTTGTTCTTGAGGATTATATTTAGCTGTACTATTAAAATCAAGAGAATTATCTGTTTGAATAGCCTTATCTTGTGATGATACATATTGATTATTTGAATTTGAACCATTATTTATGGATTTTAATATTTCACCACAATTTTGACAAAATGATGCTATATCCTGATTTTCAAAGCCACAATTTGAACATTTTTTCATTAGTTGTATCTCCATTTTTTTAAAATTATTTCAGATTTTTTATGAATTCTTAAATTTTAATTTATAATGTGTTGTAGTTATATTTATTTAAAAATTAGGTTTTTTTTGTTAATCTTATTATATATTAAACTAGTTAATTAGTTTATTGTTAAATTTATTTGATTACACTATTTATGCAATAATTTCTAATATATTTTATAGGTGGTGTAAATTTATTATAAAATATTGCAATAATTTACACTAGACTAATAATTACTAATAAAAGGAAGTATGATTATAAAAAAAGAAAAAAGGGAGAAGGGAGGAGAAGGATACCTAAAAACATATTATGCACGTTTATTCATTTAAAATATTATTTATTTACTTAAATTTTTTTATAAGATTTCTTGTTTAGAGATAGCTAATCTATTGGATTTATTTTTTGGGGAATTTTTTATTATAATATTAACTATTTTTATCATGCTCGTTAATATAACCTTGCATGAGTATCACTCTTGAGCCTATACTTTCTGATCTATCAGCTAATCTTTCAAGATATCTGGATACTAATAAGAAAGGTACTAATACATCTATTTTAGAAGTATCGGCTTTCATACTATCTGTAACGATAAGTAAGAATTCATCAAAGAGATCATCTACAATATCATCATCTGATTCAAGTTCTGCAGCTTCTTCTACATCATTTGTTAAAAAGGATCTAATACTTCTTGACATCATAGCTTCTACTTCTTCAGCCATTTTATTCATTATATTTAATGGTTCAGAAGGAATTGCTGTAACTTTTATACTATTAGCAACATCAGCTATATCCTGAGCTAATTTTCCCATTCTTTTTAAATGACTTGCTATTTTGATTGATCCTTCAATATATCGAAGATCTCTAGCTACAGGTTGCTCCCTTGCTAAAAGAGATAAACATTCCTGTTCTATCATTAAACTATCATCAATGATATTTTTTGTATTTTCAATAATCATATTGTATTGTTCATCAGAGTAATCTTTGAATAAGTTTATTGATGCTTTATAATTTTTACTTACCCGTGAACCTAACTCTTCTAAATCATCATTTAATTGCGTTAATTTTTTTCTAAATTTTCTTCTATATTGTGGCATTTATAACAGCTCCTTTTATTATAATATCATTCAATAAATCATTATACACTTATCCAAATCTTCCTGTTATATAATCTTCAGTCTGTTTATTCTTTGGATTTATAAATAACTCATCTGTTTTTCCAGTTTCAATCAATTCACCATTTAAGAAGAAAGATGTATATTTAGAAACTCTTGTTGCCTGTTGCATATTGTGAGTTACTATGATTATTGTATAATCTTTTTTAAGTTTATAAATTAAATCTTCTATTTTTGTTGTAGATATTGGATCAAGTGCTGAACAGGGTTCATCCATTAATATTATTTCAGGTGATACAGCTATAGTCCTAGCAATACATAATCTTTGTTGTTGTCCTCCTGAAAGACCTAATCCAGATTTATGAATTTTATCTTTTACTTCATTCCATAATGCTGCAGCTTTAAGACTTCTTTCTACTGTTTTTTCTATTTTATCTTCATCAGTTTCTCCATGAATTCGTAACCCATATGCTACATTTTCATAAATTGATTTAGGAAATGGATTTGCTTTCTGAAATACCATTCCCACTTTTTTTCTTAAATTTACTACATCAGTAGAATCACTGTAAATATCTTGTCCATCAATGATTATTTCACCTTCTTTTCTAAAGATAGGTATAAGATCATTCATTCTATTTAATGATCTTAAAAATGTTGATTTTCCACATCCAGATGGACCAATTAATGCTGTTACTGTATTTTTTTCTATACTTGTATTGATATTTTTTAATACTTGATGATCATCAAAGTACGTGTTCAGATTTTTTACTTCAATTATCTTTTCAGTCATGTTGTTTTATTCCCCCATCATTTTTTTAGTATATCTATCTACAAGGTAATTTGTTCCTATTGTAATAACCAAAATTATAATTATTAACACTGCTGCTGTACCAAATGCATTTGGTATTGATATTCCTTCAGTTGCTAATATGTATAAATGTAATGGTAATGGTCTTGCTGGATCAAATATTGTTATTGGTGTTGCTATAGAAGATCCTACTGTATACATAATTGCTGCTGTTTCTTCTATTGCTCTTGCCATTCCTAATATTACTCCTGTTATTATACCTGGTATTGCAGCTGGTAATATTACATTGTATATAGTTTGCCATTTAGTTGCACCCATTCCCATACTACCTTCTTTATAAGATAATGGAACTGCTTTTAAAGCATTTTCAGATGTTCTCATAATTGTTGGTAATGCCATTAATGCTAAAGTTAAAGATGCTGATAATATACACCAACCTAAATGTAAAAATATTACAAAGAATGCTAAACCAAATAGACCAAATATTATAGATGGTAATGAAGCTAATGCTTCTGAACAAAATATAATTGCTCTTACTATTTTTCCTTTTCCAGCATATTCAGATAAATAAATTGCTGCCCCTACACCTATTGGTGTTGCTATTACTACTGCAAAGAAAGTTACATAGATTGTAGATACAATCATAGGGAATATTCCACCAGATTTTCCTGATTCTATAGGGCTACCTGTTAAAAATTCCCAATTAATTACAGGAGCACCTTTGATAAAGATATATCCAATTATTATAAGCAATATTAATATGGTGATTATACCTAATGCCCAAAATACTCCTTTCATTAATTTATCTGATGAATGAGATGACATAATATTCATAAGTCACCACTTCCAACCATTTTATTTTTATATTCTATGTAATTTGCTATTGCTATTAAAACCATAATTACAACCAGTAATATAATTCCAGTTGCAAATAGTGCATTGTAATGTATTCCTATAGCATAACCCATTTCAAGAGCTATATTTGATGTTAATGCTCTAACTGGTTCAAATATTGATCCTGGAATTTGAGCTACGTTTCCTGCAACCATAATTACAGCCATTGTTTCACCTATTGCTCTTCCCATTCCAAGAATTATTGCTGTTATTATTCCTGGTAATGCTGCAGGTAATATTATTTTATATATTGTTTGCCATTTTGTTGCTCCTAGTCCAAGTGAAGCTTCTGAAAATGATTTAGGTACAGCATTTAATGCATCTTCAGATATACTTATAATAGTTGGTAAAATCATTATTGATAATATAATTGAAGCTGCAATTACACTGAAACCTGATCCTCCACAATATTCCCTTATTAATGGTACTAATATTACTAATCCAAAGAATCCATATATTACTGATGGTATTCCTGCAAGACTTTGAATTGTTGGTCTTAATATTTTTTTCATTGAAGTTGGTGCATATTCAGTCATAAATACTGAACAACCTATTGATAATGGTATTGCTATTATTAATGA
The DNA here is from genome assembly GCA_964399835.1 of uncultured Methanobacteriaceae archaeon. Taxonomy (GTDB): domain Archaea; phylum Methanobacteriota; class Methanobacteria; order Methanobacteriales; family Methanobacteriaceae; genus Methanosphaera. The sequence goes on from CAYNSJ010000044.1 coordinate 11,589, forward strand.
AATCAATGTTATTTCCAATGTTCCAATAATCATTGGGAAAACACCATAAACATCATGTTTAGATGACCATTCCATTCCAAATACAAAATTGAAAAAACCAATTTGGTTTATTGCTGGCATTCCTTCAATAAATATAAATCCAATAATAAGTACTATTATTACAATAGATAAAATAGCTACAGCAAGTAGTGACTTTTCTATTAAAAATTCTTCAAACTTATTTTTCTCCATAAGTTAACTCCTTATTGATTTTATTAGTTTACTGGTACTAATCCTTCACTATCAATTATTTTTTGACCTTCTGGACTTAATGTCCAGTTTATGAATTGTTGTGTTGAATTACTTGGTGTAGAATTTGTTAAAAATAAAAAAGGTCTCTGCATAATATAGGAACCATTTTTAATAGTTTGTTTACTTGCTTCTACTCCATTAATTTTAAGTTTTTTAACATTGTTTTCTCGCATATCCGATAATGATGCATATCCTATTGCATTAGGATCTGAAGATACTGATTGCATTAATGATCCAGTTGAACTTTGTACTACAGCTGTTTTTACAATATCCTCATCATCAAGAGCTACTTTTGTTACTGCATCTCTTGTTCCTGATCCATCTTCACGAGTTATTACATTTATTTTTCCAGATTTTCCACCGACTTGACTCCAATCAGTAATTTGTCCTGTGAATATTCCTTTTATCTGATCTTTAGTTAAATCGGATATATTATTATTGGGGTTTACAATAATTGCTATTCCATCACTAGCAATTTTCGTTTGTTTAACATCTGCTCCTGCTTTATCCTGAGATAATTTTGAGGAATAAGTTCCAATTTGGGCTGCTTCTTTTTTAACACTATTTAATCCCATTGATGAACCTCCTCCTTGTACTGTAACTTTTGTTGAATTATGTTCTGTCATGTATACTTCTGCTAATTTTTCTGCTGTTGGTTGTACTGATGTAGATCCTGCTACTGCAATGTTTTGATGTTTTTGTACTCCAGGGGCAAATATCATAAATCCTGCTATGAGTAGTACTATGACTACTATTATACCTAATTTATATTTACCTTTCATTCTTTACCTCTAATCAATTAAGTTCTCTTTTTTAATTTTATATCCTAATGTCCATGTTCACATATTTCATAATTTGTAATGATACTATATAAAACAGCATGTTTTAGTGTACATTTATTCATATAAAGTGAATAAATATAATTTTCAGTACTCAAAATAGGAACATTAAATTCCAAAAATAATAACTTTTTAGGAACAACTAATCAAAATAAAAGAACAAAAAAGGAACTATACGTTACAAAAAATAGGAACTATACATTCTAATCAATTCCATTTTAGGAAAAATAAAAAAAAATAAACAAATAATTCTTAAAAAAATTCAAATAAAATTATAAATACATGATATCCAAACATTAAAAAGAATAGAGGTTAAAATAGATAAAATAAACTTAAAAAAATTCAGATATAGTTAAAATAAAAGGAATAATCTTTATCAAAGCATTATAATCTAAAATGATTTAGAAAAAAGAAAAAAAATTAATTATCTAAATATTTAAAACGATTTTGAGAAATACTAGGATGACTCTCAGTATAAAATTCAATGGTAGCATCCATAATTTCAATAGAAATATCCCCAATTCGTTCAAAGGATTTAATTACACGAAACAAACTTAAATAATATTTAGATCTTTTTTTATCAATATCATCTTTAGCCATTTGACTAGAAATCTTTTTCATAGCAAACTGTTGAAGATTTCTTAACTCACGTTCATATCTTCGACTTTTCTCTTTAATATTTAAATCCATTTTAAGAAGATTCTTAACAGCTTTACGAAACATTTTTGATGATAAATCAAACATATCCTGTAAAATATCTAAAATTGAATCTTTAACGGGTTGATTTTCTTCAACAACAAAATTAGCAACATGACAGATATGATCTCCAATACGTTCCATATCATAAGCAACCTCATTAAACATCATAGTACTACTAAATTCAAAATAAGGATCTAAAGAAATTACAGTATCTGCAGATGATCTAATTTTAGCATACATATGATTAGTAGTTTCATCTTCTTTAATAGCACTACGTGCTAAATCTACATCATTATTTTTTAATGATTCAAAAGACCATGCATACTGTTTACAAATTTGTTCACCTAGCTCTTTTAACATATCTTTCACAAGATATTCACCAGAAGATTCAGGAACAGCATTATATGTCTCATACAAGTCAGATTCTTCATTAAATTTTTTTAAATCCACAACATATGCTTTTTTAATAACACCACCCTCAATCAATGGTTTTAAAAGTTTAGTAACATATCTTCGACTAATATTCAATTGATCTGCAATCTCATCTTGAGTAGATGGAGCTTCATACAGTATAATATCTAAAATCTTTTTCAATGTATTATTTTTAATATTCTTTGGCATATTTTATACTCACAATTATATATGAATTCTATTTTTTTAGTATGTTATTACATTTCCTTATTATTTTATTTCAATTCATACTTTAAATAAACTTTATGCTATTTATTAAATCATGAAAAAATTAAAATAAAACTTTTAAAGTAATATGAATAAAAAAAAGAGTTAAGGAATGTGTAATATTAGTTATTCCTTAAAATTAAGTGCTATTTAGTACATCTGAAAAATTAGATCCATTCATAGAACCACTGGTATATGTTTTAATATCTGTAGAATAATATGATTGATTTAATTTTATACTATTTACCATACTAAGAGTTTTTTGCTTATCAGTTGTTCCAACAAGTATATAAATTCCCTGCGGATTGTATATTCCAATGTACATAGCATTACTTGAACCATTAGAATGAATTTCATAAAGTGTCGCATTTTCTTGTAAATTACTATCATTAATTTGTTTCACATTACTATTATTTGATTCTGAAAGAGCACCATTTATTATTCCTCCCGCAAGAGCTCCAACAAAACCTCTTGTATCTAATGCTTCAACTACAACATGCTGTTTTTGATCTGTATATGATAAAATATCTGTTGTATTATTTTTTTCTAAATTTACATTCTGTGGTACCTCTATAGTGAATAATTCTAAGTTCTCAGTTTTAGTAGTATAATTTGTATAATAGTAATATCCACCATAGGCCAACTAAAACTAATATTACAATAGCTACTAATGCAACATTTTTCTTACGTAACATGATGATTTTACTTCCAATTTGTTAAATTATAGTTCACTTACTTTATAATTAAATTATTTTATTCATTATATAAAATTGAATTATTTAATAAATTATTATTTGTAGTGTTTGATTTATTTGAGTAATATGATTGATTTATTTTAATACTTTTTACCATTTTAATAGTTTGTTCTTCATTAGAACTTTCAACAATTATAGTTATACCATTAGGATTATACATTCCTACATAAATAGGTTTAGAAGATAAACCATTTGGATGAATTTCATAAAGTGATGAATTCTCACGTATATCCTTATCATAAATTTGTTTCAAATTAATATCACTTGAATTTTTAAAGGACATATTCAGAATTGCTCCATTAACAATACCACCCATACCTCTTGTGTCTATTGCTTCAATTTTTGTATTTGTATTATTATCAGAATATGCTAATAAATTACTGTTACTATTATTTTTTACTAAACTAACATTTTGAGGTAATTCTATAGTAAATATTTTTTCTAAATTTTCTGTTTTTGTAGTATTTTTATTAGTATAATCAGTATGATAATACTCATAATAACCAATAGCAATTAAACTTAATATGATTAATATTACTATTACTATTATAGTCCCATATTTTTTATTTAACATGATTATTCACCACCAAAATAGAAATTTATTATATAGTTATATGTTTTTCTTTCTATATATTATATTTTTTAAAAAAAAAGATTTGATTAAAAAATATACATATAAAATAAATAAAAATAGATATTATTAAAATATAAATAGTATATAAATATATTAAAATAATTAATAGAATATCCAAATAATTAGATTATAATAAAATAAAGTCAATAAAAATAATAATACATATATCTCAACTATTATAATTAATTAAAAAATACAAAATAATTTTATTTATAACATGAAAATTAAATATTTATTAAAGAATAAAAAAAATACAGAATAGGATTTAAAAAAAATGTCAGAACAAACTATTCAAAATAAAGAAATGCCTGTAAATCTTTTAAGAAAAATTATGCAAGCAAGAAAACAATTTAAAGATAAAGGAATTCAAAAATCAGGATATAATCATTTTCAAAAATTTTCATACTATGAATTAAAAGATATAATCCCAGAAAGTATAGAAATTTGTATAGATTTAGATCTTGCAACAGTATTTACATATGACAAAGGACGTTACGTACTTAAAGTCTATGATCTTGAAAATAAAGAAGAAACAGAATTTAGTATGCCTGAAAAACAATATAAAAACGATGGAAACTTAAACAATCAATTACAAAACCTTGGTAAAACACAAACATATATCCGTCGTTATTTATACATGCAATTTTTAGACATAACAGAAAATGATGCTGTTGATGCAAGTAATCCAAAAAATAAAGTAACAAAAAACAATCCAATAAGCTAACAAATGACCAAAGGAGTATAATTATTTATGACTTTTAAAGAAGTATCTGCAGGTAAATTAACTGATCGTAAATCTAAATTTTATGCTCATTTATACCAAATTGAAACACATGATGATATAAAAGAGATACAAAAAATACATAACAAGAAATATAAAAAAGCAGCCCATCATTGTTATGCAGCAATATACGATAATGTTGAAGATCAAAAAGCAGATGGTGAAGTAGGCTCTCCTGGAAGAGTTTTGCTTGAATTATTACAAGAATATAAATTAAATGGGTATATGATTATGGTATCTCGTATATTTGGAGGTATTAAACTTGGTCAAGGTGGTGTTGCACGTGCTTTTAGAGATAGTGGACGTGGTGCAATACTAGCTTATATTGATCAAAATAAATAAATTAAATTCTATCTTTTCACTATTTTTTTCTATTATGTTAAATAATATTTAATTAATTTTTAAAGAATAAGTTTAAAATGTTTAAGAAAATATTGTAAATTAATTTTATAAAAAAAATATTTATTATGGGTAATCAAGTTATTTTAATAAGATGAAAAAGAGAAGAAAGTAAACTTACTTTCAAATCCCTCATTTTAGTATTATGAGTTTTTTATTCTAATAAACCTAATTCTTTACTTTGTTGATCTACAAAGTCTTGAATTAATTTTATATGTCTTTCATCTAAGTGTTTGAAACGTTTTTGTTTACTTAAATAATCTTCTACAGGTAATTTTTTAGTTGGTTTAACTGTGATATTTATTTTTCCATTTTCTATTTCATAAAGTATCCATGAATGAGTATCTACAGCTAATTTTCCTAATTTAATAGTATCAGATGTAGAATAACCCCATCCAGTTGCACAAGGTTGTAACACGTGAATGTATGCTGGTCCTTTTGTTTCTTTTGCTTTTTGAACTTTTTTCATTAGATCAATTGGATGAGATACACATGCAGTTGCTACATATGGAATACCATGTGCTGCCATGATCATTGCCATGTTCTTTTTAGGTTTATCTTCACCGAAACTTGCAGATCCAGAAGGTGATGTTGTTGTACTTGCACCAAATGGTGTTGAACTACTTCTTTGTATACCTGTGTTCATGTATGCTTCGTTATCATAACAAATATATATTATATTTTGTTGTCTTTCCATTGCACCAGATAATGATTGTAAACCTATATCAGTAGTACCACCATCTCCACCAAATACAACTACAGTTGTATCTTCTTTTCCTTGTGCATTAAGAGCTTCTTCTACTCCACTAGCTACTGCTGAAGCATTTTCAAATGCTACATGTATCCATGGTATTTCCCATGCTGTTTCTGGATAAGGTGATGTTGTTACTTCAAGACATCCTGTTGCTGATACTGCAACGGTATTTTCACCTAATGCTTTTAAAGCTAACCTAACAGCTATTGTTGCTCCACATCCTGCACATGCTCTGTGTCCTGGTGCTAGATATTCTTTTTTATCTATATCCATTTTTATCTACTCCCGTAATCCTATCCATTCTACATCTTTTGTTGGATTTTTGGTTTTTTCAATTACTTCTTCAATATCTTTAGGTGTAATATCTCGTCCACCTAATCCTAAAATGTATCCATAGGTTTCATTTTCAGTAATTGCTTTGGTTTCAGTATATAATGCTCCACCTACACTTAAAGATACGTTTTTATCAATGACAGCAAGTCTTGCATCTTTAGTAGCTTTTTTAATTGCTTCTCTAGGGAATGGTCTGAATGCTCTTACTCTTATGAGTCCTACTTTTTCACCTTTATTTCTAACATCATCAATTACATCTTTGATTGTTCCACATATAGAACCCATTGCTAATAATATGATTTCTGCATCATCAGTTTTGTATTCTTCAATTAATCCGTAACTTCTTCCGAATTTTTCTCCAAATTCTTTATCTACATCTTCTATTACTTTTAATGAACCTTCTAAAGCCATTTCAAGATCATGTCTGATTTCAAAGTAGTAATTTGTATCAGCTAAGTTTCCGATTGACATTGGTTTTTTAGGATCTAAATATGCATGTTCTGCTTTATATGATGGTAAAAAGTCGTCAACATCTTCTTGTGCTGGGATATCTACAGGATCTACAGTGTGAGTTAAAATAAATCCATCTACACAAACCATAGTTGGTAATAATACATTTTTATTTTCTGATATTTTATAAGCTTGTATTATTGTATCTAATGCTTCTTGTCCTGTTTCAGCATAAAGTTGTATCCATCCAGCATCTCTTTCAGATATTGAATCTTGTTGATCGTTCCATATGTTAATTGGTGCTGATAATGCACGGTTTGCATCAGCCATTACAATAGGCATTCTCATTCCTGCTGCAGCATAAACTACTTCATGCATGTATGCTAATCCTTGACTTGATGTTGCTGTAAATACTCTTACACCAGTTGCTGATGCACCTATTGCTGCACTCATTGCACTGTGTTCGGATTCTACTCTTATATAATTTGCTTTTAATTCATCATTTGCAACATAATCAGCCAGTCTTTCTGAAATTACAGTTTGAGGTGTAATTGGATATACTGGTATTACTTGTGGTCTTGCAAGTTTTACTGCTTCTGATATTGCTTCTGCTGTTGATATTACTTTTAAAACCATGTTTATTCCCTCACCATTTTAATTGCATCTACCGGACATTCTTCGGCACAAATTCCGCATCCTTTACAATAATCATAATCCGGATCGAATTCTACGTTTATGCATCCTTCTGGACAAAATAAATAACATTGCTGACATTTAATACATTTTTCTTTGTCCGGAATTGGTTTAAATGTTCTCCAACTACCAGTTTTGTTTTTTCTTGTACTTCCTGGTTCTTTTACAGCTGCTCCTATTGATACCATTTCTTTCACCTGTTTATACCTTTTTTAAATTTTATGACTTAATATTCTTATTCTTGAGCTTTTTCATATATGTACTCTGTAGCTTTCACGTTATTTTCTGCTACTTTTCCACTAAATGTATCATTAACCACTTTAATTATTGAATCTAGTGATACTAAGTCTGTTTTTGCTGATAAAAAACCTAACATTATTGTGTTTACTATATTTCTTCCAATGATATCTAATGCTATTCCTGTTGCATCTATTTCATGGGTTTTAATATCTTTTTCTTTTAGTGATGGTACACCATGTTCTGTATTGATTAATACTTCTCCATCATTTTTTAATCCTGAGGTTAAGTCAACAACATTTGCTAATGTTTCATCTAAAACAACAACATATTCTGGTGAATATACTTGGTATCTTCTCCTGATAGGTTCATTGTCTATTCTTGTAAATGCAGTTACTGGTGCTCCTCTTCTTTCTACACCAAAGGAAGGGAATGCTTGAGTGTACTGTCCTTCTTCAAATGCTGCTTTAGCTAATATTTCTGCAGCAGTAACAGCACCCTGCCCTCCACGTCCATGGAAACGAATTTCAATCATTAATTAATATCCTCCAATTCATCTTATAATTTATTTTTTTAAATAATACTAAAATTTAAAAAATAGTAATAGTACAGTTAATCTTACTTTAATCAATGAAATAAAAATTTGATTATTTAGTAAAACTAATATTTATTTATACTATTAATTATCATGTTAAATCATTATATTTTTAATTATATTTATATTTGTGGTTTAAATGATTATTACTTATAATGATTTTAAAATTCCTGAATATTTTATAGATTAAATGATAATAACTGATTTTTGAACTTATTACCCAAATTAAGTTTAAATTAGTTCTTTTTAATATAAATAATATTATAAATCCACTATATATAATAAAAAAAATAACATACTCTATAATTGAATAAAATTCAATAACATAAATAACATAATTTTAATAGATAGAATACTTCAAAAATAACCAAATAATACTTCATTTAACAACTACTTTTATTTGAAGTTTTAAATAATATTCTTAACAAAAAATAATAATATGAGAACTAAAGGAATAATTATAATAATTATACTAGTTATCATTTGTAGTATCATATCAGGTATAATAATTAGTGCTGTTTTAAACAACAATAACAAACAGGATAATACAACATTAAATAATACCACAATAGCTAATAATACAACAAATAACAATACAACAAACACAGCTACAGCTGTAAGTAATAATAATAATAATAATTCATCACAGATTTCCGGTGAAGTAGTTGGAGATGTTATTCACCATGCAAATAAAGATTATCGTCACAAAACAGATGGAGGACATATAATTTATTCAGGTGAAGAAGGAGTTTGTAGTATATGTCATGCTGAATTTGAAGGAGATTACATAGTAAGTAATTCTGAAGAAGATACAGACAATGATACAACTTACGAAAATACACATAATGACAATGACAGTAATGATGAGTAAACATCATAAATACTGCCTTTTTTTATAAAAATATTTTTCATGATTATACATAAATATAAAATTATAAATAAAGAAAACAGTAAGTTTATAAAGATAAATTCAAAACTTAAAAAGAAAATAAAACCAAAAAACAAGCAATAAAGTACATATAATATAAATAGGTTTACATATACCAATATATTAGTAAATTACATATCATAAGTCAGCAGGATACATTTAAAAAAAAATAGTAGAAATTAATCTATTTTTCAAGATTAATTATTTTTTGTATATTCTCAGAAGTTTGTAAAATAGCTTTTTGAGCTTCAGAAGATCCTGAAATATATCCTTGCCATCTTTTAGTCCAAGGTTGTTTTGGAATAATAATAATACCTTCACCATCAGCAGCTCTTTCTAATGTTTGTATAGCAACTTCTTGTGGACTCATT
>CAYNSJ010000045.1:0-20970 GCA_964399835.1 uncultured Methanobacteriaceae archaeon
ATGGCTCCACGCGCGAAATCCCCGCCGCCCGCGTGGTAGAGTGGCAGGAGAAGTATCCGCGCTTGGACGTGGAAGCGGAGTTGCGCGGGCTTGCGGCATGGTTTGAAGGCCCGGGGAAGGCCCGGCGGTGGCAGGCATCGCAGTGGTTCTTCAGGCTGGCGGGGTGGATGGCGAGGAAGGGAACAGCGGCCCGAGCCGCGAAGCGATAGGCGAGAGTAAAAGCAGCATGACCGCCACCGCCCAGTCCCTAGCCCTGCTGGTCGCTATGGCCTGCGGCGGGGGCGCAGATTGGAGGTACACGACGATGTATGACGCGCATATCCAGGCGCAGATTCGGCAAGCATCGTTTAACCACGGTTTGCCGTCCGCACTGGTGGAGGCGATTGTGGAGGTGGAGAGCGGCGGGGAAATCTACGCGGCCCGATATGAACCGGGATACCGATGGACTGTCCCCAAGGCCAAGCGGCCCGCGAACTGCACGCAAACAACGGAAGATATTATGCAATGTACATCCATAGGCCCTATGCAGGTCATGGGAGCTGTGGCCCGGGAACTTGGACACGCGGGATGGCTCGGGATGCTGCATTCGTGGGATCAGGGACTTGACTACGGATGTGCGCACTTGTCCCGATTAAAGGCGCGGTACTTTGGGCGGTACGGATGGCCTGGCGTGGTCGCCGCTTACAATTCTGGGAGTCCGCGCAAGGAAAAGACGGGGCTTTGGGTTAATCAGCAATATGTAGACAAAATACTCGCGCAACTCGGCGGGGAGTGGCCGGGGGAGGTCCTGTAAGATGCACACCGTTGATGATGTCCAGTTGTTGAAGCGTTGTCTGACACTGGCTGGATACAGCATTGAAGGGCTAGGAGGAGTTAGCGACGAGTGGTCGCATGAAGATGTGATGCGCGGGGCGAGGAAGATACTCCGCGATTATCTGGAGGGATGGAGGCGCATCGCCGAGCTGGAGGCCGAGAATGAGGGGTTGATTGCGATTGATACATCCCGGGGTGCGTTCGTCCGTATCCGCGCCTTGCTCAAAATAGAAAAGGACCGCGCCGAGAAGGCCGAGGCTCGGGAGGCGCGGCTGCGCTGGATGGCGGGATGGTTGTGTCAGTGTGAGGAACTCTGCCACTGGTACGACTACTTCCGGTGCCATCCCATGATGTATGAGCAAGTAAACTGGCGGCAGGATGCACATATCGAAGCCTATGCTACTAGGCATCAAGCATTTGAAGACATTAGTTCTGCCTTGGAGGGAAGACCAGACTTTGACGAGGCCCGCACCGCCCTCGCACAGGAACCAAGAGTCGAGAAAGAACACAACATCCATGGCGGGCGGAATCCTTCAGAACAACCCTTGGGGCCGGAACGCGGACGTTGGGACGATATGCTGGACGCCGGGGTTGCAGTTCTGCTCGAAGCGAACAAGCCCGACCACGGCGTCGGCTGCGAGTACGGAGAATGCGCGACGTGTACGCTGCGGCCATTCCCGCATTGCGGGGATAAGCCCGAGTAGGGCGGGAGGTAAGGATATGAACATCTGGGATAGCTATCGCAAGGCCAAGAAAGGAGAAGTCGCGTGCCGAGATTGCGAAAACTCCCGGAGGCCATCTTTTGAAGGAAAACGCCTCCGCTGCTACCTCGCTGGAGTTCGGGTTGTAGCCAAAGGTAATACATGCAGCTTTGCCGAGACTCGCAAGCCCTACCCCGGGGCCGGGGAGGAACGATGGAAGAGCAGCGCATGTGGCGGTTCGCGCACCAAAAGGCGAGCTTTATAACATCGAGTTCACGCAAAAACGGGCCAAGGAAGAGGCCGAGAAGTTTCACGGCTCGTCGTGGGCGGACATAGAGAACTACGGCTACCGTTGCGTCCGCGTCACGGTGAGGGAAGAATTGGGTAGATAGCAGGCATTGACATTTATTCTGAATGCCTATACGGGGGAATCCGGGTTGCTGATAAATCCTGGTAAACCGTGAGGCTTTGTCCTCATCAGTGCAGGAGCACCGGAGCTAGGGCCAGCACGCCCACGGGGCGCGTCCCCGATTCGAGGACAGGCCGGCGCGGTCTGGCCTCCACACCCGGGCCGGGAATTTCATCCCCCCTCCTGACCCGAGGCCGAAGAAGCCAGCCGCCCGGCCACATCAAGAGATGGAGACATGGGCGGTTGCGGCGTTATAGAATACAAAATCATAGGCCCTGCGCGTGGAAAGCAAAGACTCCATGTGGCGGTCAGGGAGCTGTAGCGGTTGCCGGTGGATGTTCTGGCCCGGGAATGGGCCGGTGCAGCAGTTGTGTCCAGGGGACCGCGAATGTCCCGGAAGACACGCCTTGGAAGAAGAGCCGAAGGGCAAGGAGAAGTGAGACGATGGATGAAACCAAGTTTTTCCTCGCGTCGAAGCGCGTCCAGGGACTTATTATCGCGGCCCTTGGACTGATTCTGCCGCAGCTTGGCATTGAGATTTCCGACCAGGCCACGCTTGAGCTTGTGGGAAACATAGCTTCCACGGCTGGCGTGATTTGGTCCCTGTACGGACAGTACGCGAAGAAGAAGCGGCTGCGCCTGTCCCCGCGTAAGCCCAGCGAAGAGTAGGCCGCGCGGAGATGATTGCGACCCTGCCCGGCGACCTGCTGCTGTGCCACAACCCCTCCCTGCTCGGCCGGGCCATACGTTGGGCCGAGCGCAGCCGGGGAGAGGCCAAGAGCTGGGCCAACCACGTGGCGGGCATCTCCTCGCCGGGGATGGTCCTGGAGGCCCTGTGGAAGGTCAAGGAGCATCCGCTTTCCGACCTCGACCCCGCGCAATACCAGATATGGCGGCATACCGGCCTGAGCGACGACGAGCGCGAGGCCGTGGCCGCGGCCGCACTGGGATACAAGGGCCGGTCCTACGGACCACTTAAGCTGGGCCTGCACCTGGGCGACGCGCTCCTGTCCAAGGTGGCCGGAGGTTCGCCCTACTTCTTCCGCCGCCTGGCCCGAATGGACGACTACCCCATCTGCTCCTGGGTCTGGGCCTGCGCCTACGACAAGGCGCTAGGCTACCAGTTCGGCTGCGATCCCGAGGCCGCTTCCCCTGACGACATGCACGATTTTGTGCGTTCCAACCCCAACGACTGGAGTATGATCCATGCGCCTGCGTAACTGCGCCCTCGCGTGTCTCCTGGCCCTGGCCGTGGCCCCGTGCCTGGCCGCCTGCTCCACCACCACCTCCAACACCTACACCGCGCCTGACGCCTGCTACCAGGACGGTGCGCTTACCGGCGACAGCCTGATCCTCAAGGCCCTGCCCGACCCCCGCCTGGTGCGGACGACCGTGGTCACCGCCGTGGCCGCCGGCCTGGCCGCGGGAAAGATCAACGCGGCCGAGGTGCGATCTGTCGCGGGCGTGGTGCGCCTCCTCGCGAACTCCGGGGTGGTGTACTCGGACCTGGCAGGAGAAATCGCCAAGCGTGTGGACTCGTCGGAGATCAAGGCCGTGCTGACGATCGTCAAATCGTCCGGGCTGCTCGATTCCATGGCCATGGACTATTCGGTCATCTCTGCATGCGACAAGGCGCTGTTGCTCCGTCTCTGTGACGCCGTGCTGGATGCCCTGTCTCCGTACACGGCGTAGGGGGTAGGGCATGGCGGCCGAGGCGGTTCACGGGCTTACATCCGGCGAGTGGATTTCCGCCTGTGGGCTGGCCGTGGTCATCATCCTGCAACTGCTTAAGTGGGCCAGCGACAAGGGAGAGGCGCGGGCCACGCGGCTTATGCTAGAAAAGCAGCTTGACGAACTCAAGGGCCAAATCTCGAAACTTTGGGCGCGGTCGGACGAGCACTCCGAGGCTATTTCCTACATGCGTGGCAGGATGAGCGACAGCGGAAGGTTCTCCCGCGTGGCCGTAACGCCTGGCCCGGAGGACGAAGGGCAATGAGCATGTGGGGAAAAAACAAAGCCCCCTCGCGGGGGCCTTGCTTGGTAGGGATTGCTCAATCCCCGTACTGGCACGGCCCACGCCGTACCCACGATTCCACGATGCGCCGGGCAATCCAGTTCCCGGAGCGGACCCGAGCCGCGTTGAAGCTCTTGAGACGGCGGGACATGCTACTTGACCTCCTTCCGCAGCTCGGCCTTGCACTCTTCGCACGTCGGGCGGCGATGCTCAACCCCGCCGGGCAAAATGACCACCATGCCGCACAGGGTTTCCACGCTGTCTCGTTCGGTCAATTCACGCGGGGGGATATTGCGAAGCGACGGATGCACCACGCACCATCCATCACGGTGTCTGACGCACTTCATCTCTCACCCCTCCTTCCGCGCCTTGGCGAGGGCGGCAGACACGGCCTTCTTGAACTCCCTCACCGGGTCCGCGTACCCCGTCCACAGGGTGCGGTCCATGCGCTCCAGCGCCTCCACCAGCTCCCGGTTCAGGGAGCTGAGGCGGTCATACTTCTCACGGAAGGCTTGGGAACTCCCAATGATTTGGCCGACCTCATTAGCCTCGCCACGGCCGCAGCGAACGACGACCTTATCATTTACGGGCCAGATGTTGATATTCCAGGGTTCCATCTCTCACTCCTTGCCCTTGGGGGCGGTTTCGATTCCCAGGACGATGCGGACGCGCTTGCGGGTGTTGGGGTCGCTGGTGTGGAAGTCCACCCACTCCAGGGCCTCCCCGAAGGTTGCCGCCCGCTCCATCCACTCGGCCAGGGTCATCCCCATCGCCGCAGCCTGCGCCTTCACACGGCGGCGCAGGGGGGCGGGGACGGAGCGTATGTAGACGGTGGTGAGGTCGGGGGTAGGCATGGGCTAGGCCTCCTGCAAAAATTCTTCTCGGATCGCGTCCATCGCGCCAATCGCCGCGTTGCGCTCATCCTCCATATCTACTCCGGTCATCGCCTCCTCCACCCTATCCTTGACGTAATCCAGGGCCGAGTAGATGCCGCGTTGCGGGTCCTCCTGGACTTCCACGTCCGCTTCCTCCATTTCCTCGGCCAGGGACTCGATGTCCTCCTCTGTTGCCTGGTAGTTATTGATGTACTTCTCCCACCACTCATAGGTATCCAGGTCGCAAATCCAGCGGTCGGTATCGTCTCCATCCTCGTCCGTCTCGCGAACAAATCCATTACACTCGTCACCGAGCATCCCAGCATTGCCGATCAAGTCGGAAACCCAGTCCTGCCCGCTCTCCGCGTCGGTGATGGACAGTTCGCGCTCCTCTCCGGTCTCACGGATAACGATTTGCATAGCCATGGTGTCTCCTCCTGGTTTCCTCGGCGGCCCCATGCCGTCCTTGTTGATGTCAAGATAATCCGTGTTAGCGATGTTGTCAAGGATATCGTGAAAAGTTTTTCGCCTACTCCCACGCCGCCAAATTGGAGCGAGGCTAAAAATCTTTGGGGGTACGCTGCATGATTAGGTGGGCACAGGCGTTTTTTGCCGCGTTGACTCCAGAGGACTGGATTTGTTTAAAGATGGTGATATTGTTAGCTTTTGGTTTTTTTGTGTTGTTTTACTTGGGCGGTCTGTTGGCCCTCTACTGTATTAGGCGGCTAGGGGGGTAAGATGGCCGACAATACCGCCGCACGTCGCGCAATAGCTGCCCTCCGCGAGGGAAGAACCCCGATGGCGGATAGGGGAGGGCGGGACTCTACCCAGAATCTATTGGTCTGCGAGGGCCAATGCGCGAGATCGAGGCGCGTTGGGACAATGGGGCGAGTATCGCCGTGGGAGGGCAGGGACAGGACTCCAGCGACCCCGCCTGGTGGTGGGCGGGAATTACTCCAGGAGCGACAATCGGGAGCCAGGATGGCGCGCGTGTTGAGGCTGGATTGATGCTCGGTGCTATGGGCCGAGGCGCGGGGAGGATAGAGCCGTTTGCTATGCCCCGCGCCGGGCTGGGATACGGACCGGTTAGCATTGACGCGGGATATGCTCCGGCCCTAGGACGCAATGGCGAGGATTTTCGCCTGTTGCAACTGCGCTTGCAAAAGGAATTCTAAAGCATTACACTTCCAGCGCGAGGAAATGCAATGGCCGAGAAATGGGAAAGGGAACTTGAGTCATGGGATTAAAAGTCCTTCAATCTGGTAGCGAGGCCTCGCGCTTTAAGGTCTGTACCGAAGTTCTAGAAAATACGCTTCTTTCATGGAAGGCTAAGGGGTTATACGCTGCTATTTGTTCATTTGAAGGTGACGTAACGCTTACAATGTTGCGCAGGATATGCCGCGACGGAAGGGATTCAATTGTGGCTGGGATAGACGAACTTGCCCGCGCTGGGATTGTTGAAATAAGCGGCAAGGGAAGCGACCCTGAAATAGACGCAATGAATATTATCAAAGACATGGGTTTAGAGTTTTACAGGGAATACAAGTTTGCCGGGTGCAAAGACAAGAGGCCACTTTTATTCGACTTTTATATTCCCAGCCGGAACACCGTTGTTGAGATAGACGGGCCAGGCCACTTCTATACTGTCCATGCTCCTGTGTCTGAAATAAGGCGCAGGGATAAGATAAAAGATAAGTTTTGCGCTGATTCAGGTATTCGCATGGTGCGTATCCCGTGGTGGAGGTTTGGAGAAATGCACCAAGCCCTTAACGAGGCTTTGCAATAAAATGTAGATGCGTTCTTTCCCGGGGATAGGCTTGCAACCGAAAAGCCGGCGACTCCCGGCCTTCCCCGGGGAATTCAGGAGGAGTCAATGCCCGAGTCGGGGCGTGGAATGAAGAAATACGATTTTGAGCGCGTTATACTCGGCAGAGAAGATTTAACCGCAACGGAAACGCTAGTGGCACTCGTAATGCTTTCACACCGCAACAACAAGACCGGGCTTTGCTATCCGTCGCAATCAACTATCGCACGGCAAGCGAAGTTAAGCCTTCGTGCTGTTGGGATGGCCGTCAAAACTTTGCGAGAAAAGGGCGTAATAACTGGAGAAGCAGAGACGGGCAAGGTTATCCATTACGAGTTCGAACCTACGCAACTGGTGCGCACCCCCTGCGCAACTGGTGCGCATAAACCAAGAAAGAACCAATTACGCCAATTTTTCGCCCGCATGACTCCTGACCAGCGCAAGGAATGGGCGATAGCCCGTGCGGCGCGGATTGAGGAAACCACCGATGGCGCGGACGTAGCCGCTAACCGTGAAATTAACCGCCTGCGACGTGCGGCGGGATTGAAACCAGGAGAATAGGAGCACCACCATGAAGCGCAAGCCCAAGCCGAAGCCCTGCAAGGCGTAGGCGGCGAGTAGGAGAGAAACGGTGGCGAAGATCGGACGGCCCAGTAAGTTCAACACGATTGACCTGGAGAAGGTCAAGTTTCTCGTGTTGAAGGGTTTCACCGACAAGGAACTTGCCGAGTTCTTTGAGGTTAATATCGACACCTGGCACGAGTGGAAGAACGCTCACCCCGAGTTTTCCGATTCCCTAAAAGATTGGAAGGCCGAGTATGATGAGCGCGTAGAACGCAGCCTGGTCGAACGCGCCATGGGATACAGTCACCCTGAGGAGAAGATATTCTGCGCCAACGGGGAGATTGTGCGGGCCGAGTGCGTGAAACACTACCCTCCCGACCCCACCTCGATGATTTTCTGGCTCAAGAATCGCCAGCCGGCGAAGTGGCGCGACAAGCAGGAATTTGAGCACACGGGCAAGGACGGCGGGCCGATGCAGCACGCGATGACCTACTTCCCCCCTGAACCCAAGACTGCGGACGAGTGGGCGAAGCAGTACGGGGAGATGATGGGGGCGCAGGCATTGCCAGGACCCGACGCGAAGGATGAGGAGGAGAAGAAGTGAGAGGTAAGCGCATGGCCGAACGGAGGGCGCTGAGAGCCGCGCAGGAGGACCCTGGATTCATGGCCGGGTATGAGGCGTGGCGGACGGAGATGGAGTTTCGATACGAGCTTTTCCGGCTTGGCCGCCGTCCAGCGGACTATGCAATACGCCTGCGCTCAGGGCAGGTTGTGGGAGTCAACGTCAACAACTCTCCTCAAGGAGTAGATTAATGAAAAAGTTCATTTTTTTGTCTTTCCTGGCGCTGCTGCTGATTTCCGGCCCGGCGCAGGCTGCCAGCACGCGCAACCTGTCCGGTACGGTCAACGCGACCACGGAGGCGACCTCTACCACGGGCGACCAGGCCGCGCTTCCGGACCACTATCAGCACCAGTTGCAGTGGTTCCCGGCCACGACCAACAGCACGGGCAACGCTACCGTGCAGGTACGTGCCCACGATTCTGATTCGTGGTACAACGCCACGACAGTTGATATGGGTGACTCTGCGCCGCAGCAGGTGCAGTGGCAGGGATTTTTCGAGGGTTGGCGCATGATTACGCCCACTGGGGTTGACGGGACGTGGTACTACGCCGGGGGCAGTCGGTAGCCCGATGGCCCAAGCCCGCCGTATATCCAAGCCCATTTGGGCTCCCCAGCCTGGGCCGCAGGCGGCAGCGGCGGTATGCCCGGTGGATATGGTGCTGCTGGCCGGTTCGCGTGGTGGCGGGAAATCCGATGCCGCCATTGGCCGGCACATCCGGGGAGTGGAAAAGTACGGCAGGCACTGGCACGGGTTGATAATCAGGCGCAAATACAAGGACTTCGGAGAAATACGGCGCAGATGGGATAGCCTGATTTCCGCTGGGCTTCCTGCTGAACGCATCGGCGGGGACCAGCAGACCAATATAATCCGGTTCACGGGGAAGTACTCCGGCGCGGAAGTCAAGATGATGGCGATGGAGCGCCTGGAAAAGGCGGATGGGGTCCAGGGATTCCAGTTTACAGAGATTTCCATAGATGAGGCCCCGTCTATACCATTCATCGCGCAACTTATTGACAAGCTCCGTGGATGTCTACGCTCCCCGCATGGCGTACCGTGCCATATGTTCCTGACGGGTAACCCCGGAGGGCCTGGAGCGGCGGCCATTAAGGCGATGTTTAAGATTGACCAAGTGCCCCCGGGTACAGTCATGCGCGACGAATCGGGGTTCTCCCTTGTTTTTATTCGCTCCAGCCTGCACGAAAACCGTATCCTGTGCGAAAACGACCCGAATTACATCCGTGCGCTCATGTCTATCAAGGACGAAGCACTACGTGCCGCGTGGCTTGATGGCCGGTGGGATGTGTTTGTAGGCCAGGCGCTAGACTTCGACCCGAGCAAGCATGTAGTCCCGGTGCAGCCCGTGCCGGAGTTCGCTCCGGTGTATATGACGTTCGACTGGGGATTCGGCAAACCGTTCTCCGTTAACTGGTTCTGGGTTTCCCAGCTTGGGGAACTGTTCAATTTCGCGGAGTGGTACGGGTGGAATGGGACGCCTGACACCGGAATGCGTCTCACCGACTCGCAGATAGCCGCCGGGATTGTGGAGCGTGAACGCGGCATGGGCATCTATGGCCGCGTGTCCATGCGCCTGTGCGACCCGACGTGTTTCAACAAGAAGCCCGACTACCAAGGAGGAGGGCAGGGCAAGAGCACGGCCGAAGTGTTCTCCGAAGAGCCCTACAAGCTCCATATGGTGCCCGGCGATCCGAGCCGCAAGCTCAAGATTCGCCAACTCCGGGAGTACATGCGGGTACAGGAGGACACGGGCCGCCCGCGCTTCTTCGTCTACAAGACGTGCGAACACTTCATCCGCACTATCCCGGCCCTCTGCCTGGACGAATCCGACCCGGAGGACATTGACACTGACCAGGAGGACCACGTTTACGACTCTGTGGCCCTGATGGCGATGGCTAGGCCCCTAACTAGTTTGCCCATCCCGAGGCCAGCAAACGATACTGCGCGGCTGGTGGATTTCGTTACTGGTAGGAGCAAGACGCCGCCAAGTGAGCAGCCGATTCCCGACAATGTTTACGCGCCTGAAATGTACGAACCGATGTTCCCGAGCAACCGGGGGGGAGTGGAAAGGTATGCAGATTTCGATAGTTGACGTTGCGACGGTGGTTGTGCTGGTCATCCTGGCCGTGGGACTGGGCGGATGCCTGGTGGCCTGGGGGATGAGCATGGGAGCGCGGGCGGTTTTCCGCACGAAGTACGCACCGATGGGGATTCCCTACGCTGACCCCGCGCCGAGTAAGGGTGACGGCCAGCCGCATTCCTACGTGCCGGGGCTATCCTCGATTCTGGACCCGGAGCCGGACGAGGTCCCCGAGCGGGCGCAGGATGCAGCGGCGGCTTATGCTGCCCTTGGCGGGGCCTCGGGTGAACTTGCAAGCGCAATTGCCCATGTGACGGGCGCTGCCGATAAGGCGAGGAGTTAGACATGCGTATTTACTGCCCAATCTGCAAGATGAACATCGTTGATACCACGCCGGATTTCGTGTGCGGCGGGCCTTACGCTGCGGGCATGTTCAAGCCCGGTGCGCGGTTCACGGCGGCACAGTACAACGTCGCTGCGCTCAAGACGAAGCGGCCCGAGCATCTTCCCTGCCCCCGGTGCAAGAAGCCGTTCATCAACCGTGATGGCTCGATTTTGACCGAACACGGCCTTATCCGCGCCGGACAGGCCACCGTGGACATGAGTTTCAGCATCGTCTACCCGGATGGGCATGAGCACGCGGGGATGCTGATGACGGCGCAGGAGTGGAGCAGGGAATGCACCACGTACAGCGGAAAGCCGGAGAATCCTGACCCGCAGGACTTCGGGCCGCGTGAACCCATTGACGCTGCGAAAGCGTTTGCCGGGATTGCCGCCCCGCTGACTGAGGCAGAAGAAATCGCGGGTGGAATCCCGTTTGCCTATGAACCTTCCCATGCGCAACCTCCCGCCCCCGCTCCCAAGCGCAAGGCCGGGCGTCCCAAGAAGCAGAAGAAGGGGAAGGAGTAGCCCGCCATGCCCACCCCTGACTACATGCGCGTACTTCGCGGGGTTCCTCCCGCGTCTCTACGTGAGGACGGGACGTTAAAAGGCCAGGGATACTTCGGGGAGTTGGATCGCCCCGGAGGTGGGTATTCGACTGAGCTTTCTTTCGACGCGGGGCCTCCCGGGCAAGAGATTTTCGGGCCGCTTCTTGTGCCGACGCTGACGCCGGAAGAGGTACGGGCTCTCCTGTCTTCTGATGCCCGGCCGTCGGATGAGATTTACGGAAAGGCGATTGACTTTGCCAAGTACCGCATGAGTCAAGGCATGAGCCCATTCGCCGGGGGAGATGAAGAGCCTTACCCCTACCCAGATTTCACTACCGCCGGACTTCGTGCGGCGAAAGAAGCCCTTGGGAAAAGAAGGAAATAACCATGCCCCCCGAAACCACCAGAATGCATGTGTCTGAGTTTTACAATATAGATGCGTTAATAGATGCAGAGGCTATTCGGAAAATATATTTTGATTCGGCTGGGTACAACACCATAGATAAATATCAGGTGTGGCTTACTCTACAGCATGCGTCTAGGCTTTTGCTAGAAACATATAATATGGTTATTCGCTTACGGAGTGGGAAAGTAAAAAATTGGAAAAGATACTTAGAGTCACGCTCTATAAAGTTAGACAGGCTTAAAAGGACTTTTCGCAGTAGTTTTTTAAGGTGTACGCTATCCTCAGGGAGGCCCAATATTGGGCTAACTGAAATCTTGAAAAGGAAAGGGCTCTAGCCGTGAACGAAACCACCGGAATGCAACAGCTCCACGCCAAGTTCAACCTCGGCAACCTTCCGCCCGAGGGGCATGAATTCGTCGGCAAGTTCTTCTGGCGGCTGTTCCTTGAGGCCAAGAAGGACAAGGTTGACCGCCTGGGGATGCACGACCGTTGGCTGAATCAGCACGCGGACTTCCGGGGGAAGCGCAAGCGGCGGGCGACGTACCCACAAGTTTCGGTCAACAGCTACTTCAAGACGGCATACTCCACCTGCGCGGCGCTGACCGAGAAGACCCCCAAGGCCGAAGTTGAAGCTGAGGGAGACGCGCAATCCGCAATGGCCGTGCTCTCTCGGCGCATGGACAAGTGGTGGGATGATACCGAGCAACAGAACAGCCTTTGGCTGTCCGTGTTCACGCAGCAACTCTACGGAATCACTGCTGAAAAGGCGCACCTGAACGTTAAGACTGACGCCTCCGGGAACGTGGTGAAGTCCGAACCGCAGGTTATCATGCGTGACGTGTTCGGGATTTTCCCCGCTCCCGGGTATCACAAGTGCTGCGATGTCGAAGGATTGCCGTACATTTGCGATGCCGAGCTGATGCCGGTGTGGCAGGTGCGGAAGATGTTCAACATCCCGGACAGCGTTCCCTTGACGGCCGACGCGGAGGACATGCTCGGGTCCGAGCGCGAGACGATGCACGGGGGCAAAAAGCGTTCGGGAGGCGGGACGCGGCATATCGGTTCGGAGTACGCTGACATCGGCGGGGCGGCTGATTCGGCCGGCATGTCTGACAAGGTTCTGGTGGTGGAGATTTGGGTTCGGGACGATTCCTACACCGAAGAGCAAATCCCGGGACAGGTTCCGGTGACGTATGACGATGGCACGGAGGCTACAGACGATTTCGGACGGCCCATGATGCAGGAGGGGATTGTAGGGACGCAGCGCGTTCCGAACTACCCCGATGGCATACGGTGCGTGACCGTGTGCAGCAACGGAAAGTACGTCCTGCGCGACGTGCCGAATCCCAACATCAATTGGGAACTCATCCGCATCCGTGCCGACCAGTTGACGCAGGCCACGCAGCAGGTTCCAATGACCGATGCCACGGGCCAGCCGATGATTGACCCCATGACGCAGCAGCCGAAGATGCAGGAAGTTCCGCTTGTCGGTTCTCCCGAAGAGGCCATGCAGCTTTCCATGGACATCGCCAAGGAGACTTGGTTGTGGGGTAGGTTCCCATACTCCATCATCCCCGCGCTTGTGGACCCCGCGCAGTGGTGGCCGTTCTCTATCCTGGAAGTGTTTGAAGGAATGCACGGGAAGATTGAGGCGATTCTTACCAAGCTCGTAGCGTATTATGAGCGGTGCCTGTTCCCGATTCTCATCAACCCGCAGGGAAGCGGAGTAGACGCAAATGAATTGAGCAACGGGATTGGCCTGGCTGTACGGCCCACTCTGACGCACGCGAACCTTATGCGGTATCTGGACCCTCCTAGCCTCCCGCCTGGGCTCATGGATACCATCCAGGCCCTTATGATGATGGAAGACATCGTGAGCATGACGCCAGAGGTTACGGAGGGGCGCAGACCGGTAGGCATCACCGCGCCAACGGCGATTATAGCCCTGGCGGAGAAGGCGGCGGCCATGTTCATCCCACAGGCGCGGCAGGTTGACCAGCTTGTACGCAACCGGGGACGTATAATTATTTCCCTCATGCAGCAGTGGGGGACCGAGGCTGAACCCGTGCAGATGGATGACGGGACCAGTGTTCCGCTTACCGGAATCAACCTTGCCGGAGCCATTGAGTACAAGGTGGAGAGCGGGTCAAGCGCCCCAATCACCAAGGCCGGGCGTCGGCAGCAATATGTGGAACTCTTTAAGCTAGGGGCGCTAGATATTGAAAGTCTGCTGGAAGGGCTTGAAATCCCGCGAGCTGCCGAGATTGTGGAGCGCATCACGGAGCAGAAGACATTGCCTGGGGCGCTGGATACGCTGGTTCAGGCAGGGTTGCCACAGGAAATGGCCGTGCAACTGTATCAGATGCTCATGCAGAACCAGCAGGGAATGGGTAGGAAGAAGAACCGGCCCGGGGCGCAGGGGCAGCAGCCCGGAACCGCTACACAGTCGCCCGAGGGCTTGCTTGCCAGACAGGGGCAGGGGAACTTGACCGCGCCGCCAGAAGGGGCGAGTCCTGCCGTGATGAACGCCTATGGACAGATGTAAAGGTACTGCCTTGCAGAAGCAGAGTATCCAAGGAGTTCTTGCGTCTGTCGCCTCCGTTCTTGCGGAGTTGACAAATTCGAAAACAACGGGTAAGGTCACATTTGAGGTAAATCTAAATCAGGGCGGCATAGGTAATTGTACCGTCCGCACTGAGAAGAAGTTGTAGCATTTCCCGGTTACTGCGAAGTCCCTGATACTGCGTAGCGGGGCGGGGACACTTCAAGGCCCGGTTGGACCACGAGGCATTTTGCTTCGGGTTCACCCGGGCCTTTCTGCGTTTGGAGGGAACAAGGTGCCGATTTACGACTTCGAATGTCCCGAGTGCAAGCAATCTTTCGAGCACTTCTTGCCCATGGCGGAGTGCGATAACGCGCAACGCTGCCCGGTGTGCGGGCACGAGGCGCGGAAGGTCATCGTGCTCGGGCATGGCGGGGTGCTTCGGCAGGATTCGGCGTGGGTCCGTGATGTGGCCTCCATTCTTTCGGATGATGAGCGCAGGCCGCTGCGGATTGAAACCGTTGCGGAGCTTCGGGACTACTACGCCAAGAATCCCAACATCCGGCCGCGCGAAAGCCATCCCGGGTTGCCTTCTAGCCTGGGGGACGTGCGGAAGCCGGAAACCTCGGAAGATAGGCATACACGCCTCAAGAAACGGGCTTTGGAGCGCGTGAACGACATGCGCTCTATTTCCATAAACACCCCGGCCAAGGGCGGACAATCCCACGCTGGACCCGCACCGGCCGCAGGGTAAACTTTTCGGCTTTTCCTTCGCGGCACGGACAATCCCGGAAAGACCCGCCAAGCGGACAATCTGGAACGGACCCGGAGGAAGAAGGAGCGAAAGACGATGGCTGACGGCAATACCACCCTGGAATCCTTTGGCAGCACCGGCGTCCCCGGTGCCGAACTCTCCCACCCTGGCCCGAGCAATGACGTTTCCGGGCTGGACGGCAATCCCCCTGCGCAGGCCCCTGCCGGATCGGCTTCGGGACAACCTGCGGGACAAGCCCCTGTCGCCCCCGCTGGCCCCGCTACGCAGCCGCCCGCCGCAGACCCCGCCCCGTGGGCTGGACGTTTCAAGTCCGCCGACGAACTCTATAAGTCCTATCAGGAAATGGAGTCGTTCAAGGGCCGGCTTGGAAACGAGAACCGCAATCTTTCCTTGCAGCTTGCCGAGCTTCGCGGGGCCGTGTCTGCCATGCAGCAGCATAGCCAGGCCTCGCAGCAGCCGCAGTTGCCGGACATGCGGGCGCTGGCCGCGCAGTATGAGACGGGGGAAATCACCCTGCCCCAACTGCTCGAAGCCCAGCGCCAGGTGACGAATGCTGAATTGCAGCGTGACTTCAACGCGCGGCTCAACGAAACCGTCACCGGGTTCAAGAAGGAAGCGGAAGTCCAGAAGTACCGGGAGAAGTTCATCGCGGACAATCCGGGGTATGTGGACGCCTACACTAGCGGGGCCTTGGACCGCTGGATTCAGCAGGGCTACAGTGGCGAAGAGGCGTGGGCGAGTTACCGCGCCGAAACCCTCCAAGCCCAGTTGAACGAGTTGAACGAAAAGGCAAAGCAACAGCAGCAGCAGGCTTTGGAGCAGGGCAGGCAGGAAGGCCAGCGACTCCAGGGCGCGAAGGCTGCGCCAGCCGCCACGCTCGGAGGTGGCCCCGGTTCGGGGCTGCGTACCGGGCAGCAACTCCCGCATGGGCAGATGACCAATGCCCAGCGCATCGAGGCCGGGAAACTGGCCCTGGCGAGACTGCGGGGGGCGGCGGCATAACAACCGCAACCTACCGTGAGGTAACATCCAATGGCTCTGACCCTCTCTGAAATCCAGGCCGTCACCGACGATGCTTGGATGCCCGGTGCCCAGGACAACTGGACCAAGGGCAACGTGCTTTACACGATGCTGATGAACAAGCAGGAGCCCATTGACTCCTGTGAGAAGGTCCGTCAGGTACTTGAGCACGCCCGCGCTCGCGGCGGAGCTTTCGGCCCGACTACCATCTTCGACACCTCCAAGAAGTCCGTGCTGAACGCGGCCCGGTTCGATTGGGCCTATTTCTGGTCGGGCTGCACCATTGACATTGAGGACGAGGTGAAGGTTTCCGGAGGCGATGCCGGCATTGATCTCGTGCTCAAGAAGCTCGACAACATGCAGACCTCCATCAAGGACTACATGGGCGACTCCCTGTGGATGTCCTTCGCCGCCGCTCAGTCCGAATGGGGCGCGGATGCCGTGCCGTTCTACGGTATTCCCGACCTGATGCTCCAGACCGGAGCGACCAAGTACGGCGAAATCGCCCCGAATGACCTGCTCTATCCGGACGGCGTGACTTCCCTGTGGAAGGCGTACCAGAACAGCAATGCCCTTACCATGAGTCTTAGTACCTTGCAGACCCTTCGCCGGGGATGTTCGGTGAATAACGAGGCCGAGGGCAAGCCTGACCTGTACGTGACCACGCAGACCCTTTGGGACGCCTACGAGGCCACCCTTGACGCGGCCAAGCAGCACTATGACACCAATATGGCCGCCGCAGGGTTCGACAACCTCAAGCTCGGCTCTCGTGGCGTGGTGGTGGCGGATGACAAGTGTACCGCCAGCTATGTGAACGCCTTCAACATGCGCTACCTGTACTTCCGCGTTCACAAGGACTTCAACTTCACGAAGCCCGTGTGGAAGCAGCCCACCAACCAGCCCGTCAAGACCACGCAGATGATGGTGGCCTTGTGCTTCTTGACCTCGCAGCGTCGGGCGCACGGCCAGCTTACCGCCGTGAGCGCGTAGGCAGGGGAGGTAAATACTATGTTCGTCATTTGCCCCACTACCATCACCGTTTCCGGAACCACCGCCGTCTATGTCCCGGTCCCCAAGGGTTGCCGGGTTGTGGGCGCGGCCTACGTCGTGACCACGGGCGTCACCGTGGCCGATGGCACCCTGACCATTTCCGATGGCACCACCACTGCGGGCACCGTGTCCGTGGCCGTGGCCGCCGCCGGGTCAGGGGCCAGCAACTTCACCCCCGACACTACCAGCGGGGGGAAGGTCCGCTTCGACGGCACCACCCCCATCAAGATCACCCCGGACGGCGCTTCTACCGCCGGGGCTATCACTCTGGGCCTGCTCCTGAGCGAGTTCCACGCGGCCTAACCATGCAACACGGGGGGCCTGGGCTTAGTCCCGGGCTCCCCTAGAGGAAACAGGAAATGAACATCGGTATCAAGCGCATCCTGGCCTCCATGGTGGCCGCGCTTCTTCTGGCCGTGTTCTGCGGCCAGGCCCATGCCGGACTCACCGCGACTAAAAAGCAGTGGGTGAACATGGGCAACAAGAAGGCGATCATCATGGATTTGGCCTTCGACTCCTCCTATGCTTCCGGGGGAGAGTCGTTCAACGCCAGCCTGCATGGCCTGTCCCATGTGGAACAGGTCATCATCGAACCTTCTGACGGTTACTCTTTCGTGTACGATGCGGACAACGCCAAGATTAAGGTCATGGCGAACGCCCCTGTCGTCGTGTACGAAGAGGCTAAGACCGTCACGCAGGATGGCTCTACCTACTCCGTGACCCTGGATTACCCGGCCGCGTTCATTATGAACGTGGCTACTTCCGACACCTCCATCCTGCCCGTTTACAGTACCGGGACTGAGGCGCAGTCTGCCAAGTACGCGGTGAATTTGGTGGAGGGAACCCCCACGGCGCTGTACTTCAACTCGGCGCAGAACAACACCGCCGTATACATCACCTACGCTACCCAGGCGTGGAAAGAGTTGTGGGATAACGTGGTGGTAGGCGAATCCTGCACGGTTTCCAACAACTCCACCAACCTGGCTTACAACGCCATCGCCATCATGGCGATTGCCGCAGCCAACTCCACTGCCGGGTATCAGGCCAACTCGACGCTGTTCCTGGACAAGGACGATACGGCTGCTGCTGGTGAAGTAGCCATTGACTTCACCCCTGCCGCCGCAAACACCTCCCTGACCTTTGCCGGTGCCAGCGCCGTTGACACCGCCACCGTCACCTACATCAAAAAGCCCGCGAGCGGTTTCATCCTCAACAATTGGGTTGAGGAAGAGACTGCGACTCTTACCACGGGGAATCAAACCAGCGCGTACCCCATTCTTCTTTGGGGCTACGCCAATCAGGTTCCCATCAACACCAAGACAACCCAAACCCTCATCAAGGAAGCTTCCACCAACGCCAGCTTAACCACCGACCAAGCTTTCTTCTGGAACTACCACCGCGGTGCCAGGGGCGATGCCTCGCGTATTGCCACCAATGAGCAGACCGCAGCGACCACCTTAACCTATATCAAGGGTTTCCCGTATGAAGTCCGCGCTATCCCGCTGGAAGTGGTGAACGGCCTTAGCCTTTCCGGGCTTACCGGAGTCAAGGCCATGGTCATCGGCCACTAAGCGGAGAGAAAGCGATGACAGAGGCGCAAATCATAGCCGCAGTCAGGCGGGGCGCGAGGGACGTAGGGGTTGCGCAGTTCTCAGACGATGACGTGCGCGACCAGATTCTTGTCGCCGTGCAAATGCTCGGCCTCAAGATTGAGGAAATTGACCCGTCGTTTTTCCATCGGCGGCAATCGCTTTCCTCGGATACCTACGTTTTCGCGTGGCCTAGTGATTGCGCCAAGGTCATTGCTGTTTGGGACATGGACGGGACGGCGGGGGACATCACCGACGCCTCTAACACATCGCCCATAGTCATCACCGAAACCGCGCACGGGAGGAGCACAGGAGACATCGTTGTTGTGCATGACGTGGGCGGGAACACGGCGGCTAATGGAACCTGGCCCATTACCTACGTCAACGCGAACCAATACAGCCTGGACGGCTCGGTAGGGACTGCCGCTTACACGAGCGGAGGAAAGGTCTTTGCCGAGCCGTCCAATCCTACAAAGCTCAATAAGATAAGTGTGAGCAAGGCCAGCGGGGATAATGAGACGCAATGGTATCCTCGTGGCGAGTATATTATTGTTGACGACCACGATTTCACCGACGATATTATTATAGATTATGCCTCAACCCCTGATGAGATAAGTGATATCCCGGATAAGTTTCACTTCGGAATAACAAGTTTCTGCATTTGGAACCTTATTCAGATTCCAAAGCCGGATGCTCCCGATTACGCTGATAAGATTAGCGCATATAACACGCATATAAAGCAGTGGGCATACTGCAATGACAGAATTGAACAGACGATGCGCCCGAGTAGCGAACCGACGTACATTGCGGACCTGTGGGGAAGCGATGAAGAAATTCTCGAAGTATAGCGCGGCTGCGGCGGTCTGCGCCCTGGCATTTGCCCTCGCCTGCCCGGCATTCGCTGGTTCGCAGGAGATTTCTTCCACCACCGCGACGGAGATGATAGCGCGTGTGCGGTCGAATTTGAATGAGGCGGTGGCCTCCTTCTGGACCGATGCGGAACTCCTGGCGTGGATGAACAGCGGGATTCAGGACATCGCGACGCGCACGAGGGCCTTGCAGACAGCGGAGAACGCCACGACGGTCGCGGGCGCTGTTGAGTACACCATCAGCACGGACTACACGGGAATCTTTGGCGTGGTGTATTGGTCAAGCGCAACGACCCCGAAGGCGCTTTCCCGGGGCAACCCATTCTCTGTCACCGCGGGCATCGGCCGCGCTCCCTCCGTGAATGAACCGGCATATTGGGCCGAGTCGCGCGGGCGGCTGATGGCGTGGCCCCCGTGCAGCGCCGCCAACGCCGGCAAGCAACTGGTCATCTACCTGAACGCGAGGCCGGCGGCCATCTCCTATGCCGACTACATCCCGCTCCCGGCGTACCTGGACAACGCGCTGGAGTTGTTTGTCACCGCGCAGGCTCTCCATAAGGACATTCGGGACAGCCGGGCAGGGTATTTTAAAGCCATGTACCAGGCTGAGATTGACCGATTCCGGGCAGATTTCATTGACTTTGGGCAGGAGCCGAAGGACCAATGACGCACAAGACTTGGAATCCGCTTCTCTGGCCCGAGTGGTTTATCACCGCGCTTTATGTCGTTCTCTGCGCAGCTATTTTGGCATTCATGCTGTTTTGCTGGGGGTATGACGCATGGGCGCAGGACCAGCAAATTTCTATCCCCCCGGACACGCAGGAAATCAATCGCGCGTATCGCTTCACCGGGCGCTGGGTTCCCGATGAGTCGTCTGTTTCTGCCGGGGCTGACCCGACGAATCTAAACTACATCACCCTGCGCAACCTGCGATACGCCGGGGGGGGGACGGGAACCAGTCTTGAAGGCGTGTTGGGATATACCAAGGTAAACACCACGCCGATTTCGACGTATACCAAGATTCGCAACGGGCATCAACTCTTTGTGAATGCAACTGATACGGCTAGTCATGTGCTTGTCCAAGGTGTTGCTTCTAATGGAAGCTCTGCCGTGTTCTTGAACTCTGCACAAATTCCTAACCAGGGGAACTTCACTTCAACTATAGTTCACACAGATGCAGCAGGTGCTGGGCTTGGCCGGTTCTCTACAGGAGCCGGTGATGTTCTGGTGTACTCAAACGGCGTTGAAAACCGCGTGTGGGGCGGAAATGAAACGCGGGCATCAGCGTTCTACATGGTCACGAATTCAAGTGGATGGAACCCGAATGATTACACCGAAGCGGCGGAGAGTTCCCTCGATGACTCCGCTAGTTGTATCCCTATCGGGGATTCGCAACGGTTTTGGATTGTCATGTCTACACGGGCACTGCGCGGGGTCAAGTATACGGTCAAGACGGCCAATTCAGTATCCGCGAACGCTACTGCAAAGTATTGGGATGGAACCGCGTTTTCTTCCGTTGCTGGGTTCTCCGATGGCACTTCGGTTGGAGGCAAGTCCCTCGCTCAATCTGGATGGATGACGTTCACGAGTACCGTAGGGAGCGCCAAACCTTACCACTTTGAGGGAAAATACCTCTACGCCTACCTTTTTGAGATTTCCGCAGGGTCAGCTTCCGTAAGCCATGTAACCGTTGACGCTCCGTGGCAGGCTATTCCCGATGTTTGGGACGGTTCGTATAGAACCAATAGACAAATGCAAGTCATCAAGGGTGGTATAGCCAGGTCATACACTCTGGAGACTCAGGACGAGAGCAGCACGCAGTACCCTATTGCTGGGCTGTTTGGCGGTGTTAATGCCACTGATTATGCAATCGTCATGTTCAAGGAAAGGAT
>CAYNSJ010000046.1:0-20946 GCA_964399835.1 uncultured Methanobacteriaceae archaeon
TTCAGGTCATCACCGTTATAATTTGTAGCACATACTATATACAACAAACTCACCATCTCAACATTAATAGAAAATATTGCATATTTTGTTGTTATGTAAGAATAATTAATGTTCATGAATTAGAATCATTTTTATAAAAATAGGCTAGTGAAAAATAGTATTTTTTGTAACAAATTAGTACAAAAATTTAAATATTTTTTTAAATTTTAAAAGGGATTAGGAAAGTAAAATCAGTTTAAGATTTTACTTCTATTTTATTTTTATTATAATTGTATTCTATGTAATTTTGAGTTCTTGTTCCATAGTATCCTAATCTTTCTCCTGTTACTAGTTCTATCGTATTTATTTTTTTTAAAGTAGTATTTGTTAATATTGTTAAATTTATATTACCATTTTTTATATAGTAATATTTTGTATTTCCATAATTGTCTTTTAGTGTTTTTCCATTTATTTTTATAGATATTTTATTTGTTCCTTTTGTATTTATTCCAGTAATATCTTTTATTGTTCCTTGAATTTTTATCTTATTATTACTTACTATTGTTGTTTTAAAGTTTATATTAGTGTTTATTTTTGATATTTGTTGTATTGTGTTATTTTCTGCTCGATAATATGAATTATTTTTGAATACTACTGTAATATTATAATCATGTGCAGATATTCCATTTAGTATTGTATAATTCAATTTTCCAGTTCCATTAGTTACATTAATTATTAAAGGATTACCTTCATTATCTTTTATTGTATGTCCTTGGAATTTAAATACTATTTGTCCATTTATTAATTTCTTATTTATTTTGTCTGAAATTACTGCTATATATGTTGTTGTTTCTTGTGCTTTTATATTTTGATTATTTGTTATAATTTGAATATTTGTGTCTCTTAATGTACAATTTATATTATCATATTTACTTCTTGCACTGTTATATTTAGTACTTGTTCCACTATATACAGCATTGATTTTATTTCCTATTTTTGCCCAACTATATGGTATTTTTATATTTAAGTTAGCTGATCCATTATAGACATATACATATAATGGTTGTCCATTTATATCTTTTAATGTTTCATTATTGATTTTAAATACAATTTTTCCTGATTCAACTGGAATTCCATATTGATTAGTTATTGTAGCATGTAATGTTATATTATCTTCGACTATACCTATAACTGGATCTAAAATAATTGTTGTATTGAAATTTTCTAATGTCATTAAACATGTAGTATTATTTGAACGATATATATTAGTTCCTGTATATACTACTAAAAAGTTATATTTACCTGAATTTGTAATATTAGTTTCTATATTGAACATACCTTTATTAATAGAATTATTGGCTATTATAGTACCATTAAGATATATTATAATATTTCCTTCAGTTATGTAGTTACTAAAAGTTGTTGTTACATTTCCATGTAATATAATGTTGTGATTTGTTGTAATGTTAGTAGTTATTTTAATTATAGTATTTATTGGAATTACTTCTAAGTTACTTATATTATTTGATGTATTGTATAAGTTAGAAATACCATTATAAATAGCTTTTATTGTGTAGTTATTGGGTAATTCTTTACTAATTTGAATAACAGCATTACCTTCTGAATTTAATGTAACTGTATTTATTATTGTATTATTTATAGTAAATGTAACACTGCCTTTTTTAATAATATTACCATCAACATCAGTTACTGAAGCTTTTATTATACTTGTATTATTGATATTAGTAGTTTTTGGATTAATTTCTAATTTTGTTATAGTATTAATAATATTATTATTTACGTAAATTATTGTATTATTAACTATATTTATTCCATGTAATGAACTTGTTACTGTGTTTATTAGTGTTCCTTTACTTATTACTTTAACTGTGATATCTAATTTTTCAGTGTTATATTTAGTTAAAGTATCTATAATCCATTTACCTGTGTTATTATCATAGTTTCCAATGGTAGCATTACTTTTTATGTATTCAAATGCTGTATTTGTTAACATATCATTTATTATTACATTATTTAATTCATATTCCAAATTATTTTTTATATTAATAGTAAATGTTATAATATCACCAATAAGAGGATTATTTTTATCTACAGTTTTGTTTAATATTATATCAGGAGTTATACTATTAATTGAAGCTTTGTTGCTTATTGTATTGTCTTTTACAAGTGTAGTATTGATGATATTTTCTAATAATCCTGTTGTTAATGTTTTAACTGTTATATTCAATGATTTTGATTCATCTTGAGCTAAGTTACCTACATTCCATATACCTGTAATATAGTTGAAATTAGTATCATTAGTGTTTATAAATTTAAATGCTGTTGTATTTAAGATATCTATTACATTTATATTGTTTAATGTAAGTTTACCTGGGTTTGTTATTGTAATTGTGAATGTTACATTGTTACCTAAATATGTAGTATCACTATTTACAATTTCATTTAGTATAACATCTGGTTTGTAAACTATAAATGTTGTTGTATTTGATATTTCTGTGTTTAATATTGTTGTTTTAATTGTATTAGTTAATAATCCATTTGTTTTTATTTTTACTGTTAAATTTAATGTTTTTGTTTCATAAGAACCTAATGCTGTTACTTTCCATTCACCAGTTTTTACATTATAATTCAATGGATCACTACAGGTTATAAATTCAAAGTTATTGTTATCTAATTTATCGTTAATTATGATATTATTTAGTATATAGTCTGTATCATAGTTTTTTATTGTTATTGTAAAGTTTATAGTATCTCCAAGATATGCTTCAGTTATTGTTGTTTTATTTATTGTTAAGAGTGGTAATATTGTTAGAGTATTATCTTGTTGATAGTCCCATATAGAATCATTACTTGTATTTCCTTTGTATATTAAATTAATGTTGTATATACCTGGTTTTAATGTTATTTTATCAATTTGTTTATTAAAATTTCCTTGTTCATCTGTTGTTACTGTTGTATTATATATTTCATTGTTATTTTGACTTATTATTATAGTAATATTTGTGTTTAGTAATGGTGTTGCTGGATTTTTATAAGTTAAGTTTCCTTTTATGCTAAATATTTGGTTATGTATTGTTACTATATTTTCTGATGTTATTTTTGAATTGTATATTTCTTTTATTATTGGTTGATAATCTGTATATCCTAATACTGTAAGATTTACTTTTCCAGCATTACTACTTGCTAACTGATAAGTTACATTATTAATATATTTACTACTATTTGTACTAATTAAATTGTTATCATTTGTAAATAATGTTACATTTCCATCAGTTTCTCTTGTAAAGTCTAATAGAGTTATATTATCTTTTGATGATACAAGTTGAAGATTTGCAAAGATTATATCATTTCTAACATTTGTCCATTCAGATAGAGCTATATCCATATTCATATTTAACCATGAATCAGGAATACATTTAATGTTATTATTTATGTTATATACTCGATTATCCCATGTTGTCCAATATAAAGGAATTTTTGATATTGGATCTATAGGATTTGTTGTTGGTTCATTTAATCCCCACCAATTGTCATTTATTATATTGTTTGTATTGATAACTGAATTATTTAAAGTTATATCTTTTCCTAAGGAGGCATTATTGTTAAATATACTATTTAATGATATTGTATTATTACCATTTTCTGTAATATATATAGCTCCACCATTATCATGAGCTGTGTTATTTTTTATTGTACAATTAGTTATTGTTAGATTTCCAAGATTAGTGTATATTGCTCCACCATTAGATTGTGCAATATTATTTAGTATATATGAGCCAATTATTGTTATGTAACCCTGATTATTATATAAAAATCCACCATCTTTTGTAGATTGACCTTCTGTAATATATACTATGTCTATTTCTAGTGCACTTCCATTGTTATATATTATTCCACCTCTATTTCCAGTACTGTTATAAAAGTTAGAATGAATTATAATTGCTTTTGTTGTATTGTCTCCACTTGTATATATTGTTCCACCATCAAGTTGTAATGCTGTATTATTATAAAAATTAGAATTATCTATTTTTATAGATCCTTCATTGTATATTGCACCTGCACCTATTCCATATCCTAGTTCAGGATTTTCAGGTTTTCCTGTTGCTGTATTATTAATAAATGTTGTTTTGTTTAATAATGCATCTCCAATATTTAATATTGCTCCTATATGTCGTGCAGTATTATTATTAAATGTACTGTTGTATACTGTTAAAGATCCTATATTTAATATAGTTCCTGCACTTAAATTAGCCTCATTGTTATTGAATATTGTATTATTTATATCTAATTCACTTAGAGTATATATTGCACCTCCAATACCTGATGCATAATTATGGTTAAATGTATCATTATTAAATAATACACTATATGTAAAATTACCTGTGTTGTATATAGCTCCATATTTTGCATTGTTATATTCATAAATATTATTTTCAGAAGTCAAATCACCTTCATTATATATAACAGAACCATTTACTGCTTTAGAATTAGAGATTCTTGAATTATATATAGAAAATGTTCCATATAAATTATATATTGCACCACCATTATTACTAGCTACATTATCATTTAAATAACTATTATTAATATAATCTGAACCTTGTTCAGGATTTCTAGTATAAATAGCTCCACCATTAATCCTTGCATAATTATGTTCTAGATTACTGTTATTTAATTTAAATTCACCTTCATTATATATTGCTCCACCGTTACCTTCAATAGCATTATTATATGTAAAATTTGAATCTTGTATATTTATCTCTAAAGAATCTTGTATATTTTCTAAAGAAGATACCCGTTTATAATATTCTAATGATGTATCATTATTAAACAATACTCCACCATTTAATGTAGCATCATTATATGTAAAATTTGATTTTGTTATAGTAATAATACTATCTTTTGTATAAATTACACCACCATAATTAGCACTATTATACTTAAATGATGAATTATCAATACTAAGAACAGAAAGTTCAGCACCATTAGTATGCTCAGAAAATATTACTCCACCATTATCTGCACGGTTATTTATGAAGTTAGAATGTTTTATAATAAATTCATATGTAGAATTATTACTGTTATATATAACTCCTGCATTAAAAGCATTATTTTCTTCAAAAGTACTGTTATTAATTATTACTGTACCTCCTTTATTATATATAGATCCTCCATTGACAATAGCACTATTATTTCTAAAGATTGTATTATTTTCTATTAATATATTACCTCCTGCATTATATATTGCAGAACCATTTGAAGCTGTGTTATTAATAAAGATACAATTACTTATTGTAATATCACAAGTTCCATATACAAAAATCGTACCATTTTGTAATGATTTATGATTTATAAAGGTACAATTAATTAAATTTAATATAGCTGAATTAGTACTTGCTCCTACCATTCCATTATTATTAAAAATTGCAGTACCTGATGTTTCTGAATTTTTGTTTAGAATGTTGTTATTATCAAATATTGTATTATTAATTGTTAATTTATAATCAGTACGAATAGCTCCACCTGATTCTCCAGCTGTATTATTTATAAATGTACAGTCAGTGATAAATCCTTCAATATTATGGAAGTTTATAGCTCCTCCACGGAATTTTCTTTCTGTATCACCAGAAATAGAACTATCTGCTGTATTATTTATAAAATTACTTTCTGTAATATATACCTTAGGAAGTGCTAAACCATTTAATGAATTTAATCTTAAAGCACCACCATAATTTCCTGCTGTATTCCTAATAAAGTTACATCCAGTTATATTTAAATAGTTATTTTCTGTTAATATATCATCACTAACATAGTATACAATAGCAGCACCTGCATTACTAACAAAATTATTTGTAAAATTACAATTATTTACTGTTAATGTACCATTATCAACAAAAATTGCACTATCTTTTCCGGCAGTCTTATATGATTTTACATTTATGAAATTTATATTATTTACTGTAACTGATAATTTATAATTATTAAGATAAAATATTCCATGACTATTATTTCCTGAAAATACTGTTGAACCATCTAAAGATCCTTGTATTGTTAAATTACTATTGATCGTTTCTGTCTGATTGAAAATATAAATACCACTACTTGATTTTATAACCCAATTATTTTTACTATTTTGGTTTGTATAATCTATTGCTGCATGAATTGTTGTTGGATCATCTTTGGTTCCCTCTGACTCATTTGTTCCATCAGAACTAATGTATATAACATTATCTGTTGGTTTTATTGCTTTTTTTAATTGTTGATTATTACTAGTTATTGCTGATTTTTTAATAGATTTATCATTTAATTGTTCAGTTGTTTGGTTTATTTTATTACTCTTTTGAATATTATCAGTAGTATTTTTATTAATATCATCATTTAAACTAGTATTGATGTCTATTTTTTCTTGATTGATATTATCTATTGATTTAATTGTATCAAGATTATTAGTCATATCTGTTCCATTTGCTGCTGTTACTCCCGATATTCCTATTAAGAATAATACTGTTAATAATAAGAATATCACTATTTTACTTTGATTTATTATTTTTTTATTAATTTTACACCCCTCTTTTTAGATTTAAAATTTGTTGAAATTGTAAAAAATTCCAATAGTTAGTTATTCATCTATTAAGTTATAATGATTCGAAGACTAGTGATTCAATAAATATTATATTAACAATAGTTATATCAAGAGTTAAATAATTTTTTTACTATTACAAGAAGTAATAATACTTAATTTTTACAGAATAATTTTTAATAATCTTTTTAATATGATTTAATAACTATTAAAATTAGAAAAAAGATAATAACCTTTTATATTAAAGTAAATATTATTTCTCTTTTGTAACATTTACGTACAAAATTATGAAATTTGTAACATATTTGTACAAAAAATTAGACAATTATAACACCACAAAAATAAGAAATAAAAATAGATTGATTTAAAATTATAAAAACTATTTTAGTTTATTTATTAAAAATAGTGATAATATAAAACCAGTATCATAAATATCTAAAAATAGGGGCTAATATAAAAAAAACAACTAGTTATTTATAGTTATTATTAAAAAAAATAATAAAGTGAAAAATTATTTTATTTTATCAGGAAACTCTATTTTAAAACCTGTTCCTTCACATTCTATAATACTAATTGTTCCATCAAGTTGCAATATGAGATTTTTAACAATCATTAAACCTAATGTTGAAATATTATCTAAATCAAAATCACTAGGCAATCCAACACCATCATCTTCAATTATCAAAGTATAAACTGAATTTATATTTTTAAACGTAACATAAATATTACCAACTTCACTAGAAAAAGCATGTTTAATAGTATTTGTAACTAATTCATTTATGATAAGCCCTAATGGAATCGTTTTTTCCATATCTAAAGTAATATGATCTATAGATAAATGATATTTAATATCTGAAAAATATGTATCTAATAATGATTCTACTAAAGATTCAATATAACAATATATATCTACATTATCTAATGATTCAAATCCATAGATTTTTTCATGTATTAAAGCCATTGCATATATTCTAGTTTCTGTATTTGTCAATATATTTTCTGGATTTGTATCATATGCTCTACTTAGATTTATTAAGCTTAATATAATTTGTAAATTATTTTTTACTCTATGATGAACTTCAGTAAGTAATATTTCCTTATCTTTCAACGCAATTTTTAATTCTTTTTCTTTTTGAATTTCTTCAGTTATATCATGAAAGAAACTAAGATGAGCTATTTTATTTCCATATTCATCAAATTCATAAGTAACATATGTTCTTATATATTTTATACTATTATTTGACTTAATCCTTTGAATAAAAGAGATCTCTGGATGTTCAGGTGTACATTTTGCATGAGCTTCTTTCCATATATTTTCATCTTCTTTAAGAAGATAATCTGAAATATCTTTATATTCATCAGAATTATATCCTAAAATATCAGAACTATCACTATACAAAAGTATATCATCCGTTTTATCATCAACATAACATAATGATGTTTTACTTATTCGTTGTATCTTTTCTAAACTGTTTTTAAGTTTTAATGATTCATGTAATGCTTTATGTAGTTTATTTAAATTATTTTGTTCATTAGTGACATCTTGATAAAATATAACCTTATCATTTGAATTTGTATTATACGATTTTAATCTTATATAACAATGAATATATTTTAAATTTCCTTTTGGGGTTTTAATTCTAACAATAAAATCAGTAGCATTGTTATCAACTCCTAATTTATTAAAATTACTTTCAAATATAACTTTATCTTTTTCAATTATATAATCCCATAAGATATATTTATTTAAATGTTCTTTTACAGGTTCTATTTCTAATATTTTATATAATTGATTAGAACGTCTATAAACACCATCATCAACGTAAGTTATTCCAGTATTACTTACTGATTGAATAATATTTAGATTATCTTTAAAGGATAAAGCCTCTTTAGTTTTATTTTTCAATTCACGTTTATTTGTTTCATCTTTAGTTAAGTCATGAAAAATAAGCATAACAGCAGGTTTATCATCATATATTATATAACTACCATTTACATTAAAATAATGAATTAATTCACCCTTCTTTTCAATTTCTATAGGAAATATATAAGAAAACATCTTTCTATCTAATATTTTATTGATATTATTTTCTATTTCTTTAATTATATTATCATCTATTTGTTTTCCATGTCCCCACTTCTTATTAATAACATTATACTCTTCTCCATTACAAAATTCCAAGAATTTATCATTAACCTTAACAATAATATCATCTTGAACTATAGCTATAGCATTGTAATTATTTTTAAAAATAGATTCCTGTTCTGATAACAATTTAATATAATCAGCTTCATCTTCAGCAAAAATATATACAAAATCACTAATTTTAGTAAAAGTTATCTTGTATCGCCTTTGAAGTATATTCTTATTATAGTATTCAAAATAAAAATTTGAAGCCTTATTAGTTTCATATGTTTCTTTCATTTTCTTTAAAAGAATACTCTCTTTATGATAAGCTAAGAAAACATCAGATATGCATGCACCTCTAATTTCATCTATATTAAGATTAATATATTTCAATAATGAATCATTCGTAAAAGAAACATAAAAATCATCCCCACTTTTATTTAATGAATAGACTCCAACACTATATTTTAAATTATTTAATATTTTTTTAGTATCTTCATCAATATCTGGTACAGTACAGCTTTTTTCAAGCTTTGAATTTGTTGAATAACTTAATGGAGCAAAGGTATCCAATTCTTTTTTATTCTCATCTAAAATAACCATTTTCATCATGTGAATTTCTTACCCCTTAAATTAATAAAAAAAAGTTGAAATTTATTAATTTATTTTTTTAATCAAGATACATTAAATCAAATATCTTCCATATTATATAGGATAACTAAGTATATAACTATGACATGACTAGTTTTTAGAAAATATTACAATAACTATTGGTAAAAATAAGTAGCAGATAATACATTTATCTCAGAGAATTATTTTTTTTATAACAAATATTATCAGATTTAAAAGATTGAAAATAATATAAAAATAAGTCATATAAAAATAGAAATTAAAATTTTTAATTATTAAAAATAGAGATCTATAAAAAAAGTATAAAAAAAATATAAGATGATTAATAAATTATATCATCTTTATTTATTTAAAATTATTCCGTTACGATTTCGTCGCCTTCTTTTTTCTCAACTGAGAAAGCTAAAGCAATTAATGCTATAACCATAAGGACTAATAATAATAACCATACACCTTTAAATTGTGCTAGTGCTAATGCTCCAGTTTTTGCTGAAACCATTCCACCGGTTACACTCATAAGTACTGCTCCACCTAAGAATGGGAACAAGTTTATTGCTCCTGTTGTTGTTCCAACTATTGATGCTGGGAACCATTCTTTTACTTGAGCATATGATACTGTGAAGAATCCTCCGAAGAATCCTAATACAAAGTGTATTATTGAATAAGTTACTGTACTTGTTACAGAACCTGCTGCCATCCAAAGTACTACCCAACATAATGTGTATATTGTAGTACCTATTAACAGAACTTTTTTCCTGGAATGTAATATTCTATCAGATAATATTCCACCAAATGGACATCCAAAGATCATACCAATAGCGATCATTGATAAAACTCCACCAGATGTTGCTTTACTCCATCCGAGTACACCTTGGAAAAATGGTCCTGCCCATAATCCTTGATAAACCATTAAAGTACCATACATGAAAAAGAACCATATAGCTAATGGCCAGAATTTTCTTCCACTACTAAACGTAATTTTTAAAGCTTTACCCATAGGCATTTTTTCTACGTTTTTAGGGTTGTATGGTTCTCCCGTTTCTTCAGCTTCTATTTCTCCAACTGATGGACAATCCATATCTTTTGGTGAATCTTTTACAGTAAACCAGATTAATAATGCTAATATTACTGAGAATACACCTAAAGCTACAAATACCATTTGCCAGCTACCCATCATTGCAGAAGCTACTGCTAATGGACCTGCTGCACAAAGAGCACCTATGTTTCCTATAGCTAATAGTACTCCACTCATTGTAGCAAATTCTTGTTTTTTAAACCATATTTCAAGTACTTTCATAACAGGTATGTATACCATTGCTACACCAATACCTATTAATGTACGTCCTAATAAAACTACATAGAAATTAGCAGTTATACCAGTTAATATAGAACCTATTGCAGCTACAAATGTAAATACAGTAGCTGTCTTTTTAACTCCCCATGAATCAGTTAAAAGTCCACTTGGTAATTGACAAGCAGTATATGCGTAGAAATAAGCTGATCCTAACATACTTATAGCTGCTGCTCCCACACCTAATGTTTTCATCATATCAGGTGCAACAACAGAAACAGATACTCTGTGGAAGTATACAAAGAAGTATGCAATAGCTAAAACTGCAAATATTACCCATCGATATTTCATTACCTTTTGGACTTTATTTTGATCAAGTGCCATAATATAATCCTCCGTTTATTAATTAAAAAGTGTATTTTTTTTATTTTATTAAAATTATTAAATAAATAAAAATTATACAGAACATTCTAATTATAAACTTCATATTTCTTTAGAGTAAATGTATAGAAATATATAGTTATATTATATTAGCATTTTTTTTAATAGCTGAAAATTATTTTTTCTAATTTATGAGAATTGCCTGATTATTTTATTAAATTAGATTGATATTTCTTTTTTGTAATACATTAATAAATAATGTTTTATTCAGCATATTATTCTCTTAATTATCGAATAATGAATTTTATTACTAATACAATTATTCAATTTTCTTTTTTAATTACACTTGTAAAGTTAATTATTATATATTAAGAAAATTATTGTTATATTTCTAAAATTTTTATTTTTTTTTCTTATTAAAGAAAACTTAAGTAAATACAAAGTTTACTTTTAGAAATAATTTATAAATGTCCTTGTTTAATTAGTTATCATTAACCCTTTATATATTTTCGTATAATTAGCTTGTATATTATGTATTACTTTAATTAACTAACATATGATTTGTCATGATTCGTATAAACACTAATTATTTTGTTATATTGAAAATAAGAAGATTTGTAAATGAATAATTGTAATTTTTTAATGAACAAAATAATACAATTGTTATTTATTTGCAATAATTCTAAAAAATATTAAAAATTTATTGATTTTATTGTATTATATTATAAATTATATAAAATAGGAAAATATACTACTATTTAAAAAAATAAGTTAAATGATTACGTATTATTAAATAATTATTAATTTGAACTAAAAAAACTTAGATTACTAATTCAAATAAAAATTAATTTATCATTAAAAAATGAATTATAAAAAATAAAAGAAAAAAAATAATTTACAAAGGATTAGTTAAATAATACGTCTATTAATCTTTGAAATT
The DNA here is from genome assembly GCA_964399835.1 of uncultured Methanobacteriaceae archaeon. Classification (GTDB taxonomy): domain Archaea; phylum Methanobacteriota; class Methanobacteria; order Methanobacteriales; family Methanobacteriaceae; genus Methanosphaera. The sequence continues at coordinate 11,951 of CAYNSJ010000046.1, forward strand.
AATAATTTGAAGTGGGATGGGTGTTCCTTTAAACATAGTATCTCCTTCAAATCCCTGATTAAAGTAAGATTCATCTAAAATATGTTTGGATATTTTTTCAAGTAATATCCTACAATCCTTCTCATAAACATCATTAGATACTATTTCATCAATACTATACTTAGCATCATTAAATTCAACTATATTATTATCATTTATATATTCTACAGATATTTTTGGATTTCTATTTTCATTGTATTGAGCAAAGGCTTTCACAATAGCAGATCCATATTGATATTTTATAATTATTTTATCAAACATTTGTTACTCCTCATTATAATGTTATTTTTATAAAAAATATAAATTTTATCTTAATATAAAGTTATGACTTTAAAAAAAATATTATAGAAAAAACGATTATATATTAATTAAAAAATAAAATATAGAAATAATATTAAATGGTGAATATATTGAGTATATTAGAAAATAATATAGAAAAATTATATGATAAGAATATAAATTATTATAAATTAGACACTATTAAAGAATGTTTAACAGTAGAATTGACAAAAAATAAATGTTTATGTGAAGAATACTTTAATGAAGATGGTACATTAACAAATAGATGTATTTTTGAATACTTATTATTTGTAAGAATACAACGTAAAGAAAAAGGTATTTACATAAATAGTATTGATGATATAGCAATAAGTATAGATAAATTTGTAAATAAACTATTTAAAGACATAAATAAGTCTAAACAAATAGATTATAAAAGTTCACCTGAAGTAGGTCATATAGTTACTTTAATGAATAAATATTTGACAGAAGATGAAATTGAAATTATAGTAGAAAAATTAATAAAAAGTAATATGAATAATAGAGATATATAAATACTTTTTTTTATCTCTTGTTTTTATAAATAATAATTATCTCTTTTTTATTAAATTTTTATTTAAAACTACTATCTAAATTTCAATGATTATTTAAAGAATTATTAAAACTGATTTTTAGAGTTAACAAAAAATATTAAATAATTTAAATAACTTATTTTATACTCTTAAGTTTTTTTTATGAAAAATCTCTATTTTTAAATCTAATAATTAAATTCAATATTTATATTAAATTAAAGTTATATAATATATCTTATTGCTAAAAAGGAGGTATATAAATACAATGAACAAAAAAGCACTATTTGCTTTTATAACTCTTACTGTTATAATTTTAAGTATATCTATAGTAGCTGCTAGTGACACTCAACAAAACCTTACAACATCAACAAATAATAATGATATATCTAATTCCTATAATCTAAGTAAAACAGTAATATCCTCATTAGAAACAAATACAAATTATAACGAAAATGTTACAACTGAAAATAATGATAATTCAGAAGTTAATAATAAGGACCAAGTATTTCATGAATCAGATACTTCAAATATTAATAATACTCTAGTAACTAGTGATCAAACTACATATAATAGTAGTTCTACTAAAAAAAGTACAATTACAAACAATACAACAACAATCAACAGTTCTGCAAAATCAACTTCTAAACTAGAAAGTAATTCCTCAATAGTATATTTTAATGCATCAACTTCAAATGATAATGGAAATGGATCAGAAACTAATCCCTTTAAAACAATAACACAAAGTAGATTAAATAGTTTAGAAAATAATACCACTATCTATATTGCAAATGGAATATACAATGTAAGTAGTATAACAATTAGTACAAATTTAAATATTATTGGAGAAAACACAAATAACACCATATTAACAGGTCAATCAATAAACTCAAGAATGTTTACAATTTATAGTACTGCAAATGTTTCTATTAGTAACTTAACAATGGTAAATACTACACGATACACATTATATAACCAAGGTACATTAACACTGAATAATATTATTTTATCAAATAATAAAGGAAGTAATGGTTCAGCTATTTACAACAGTAAATATTTATACATAATCAATTCATTAATTGTAAATAATACTGCAACAAATTATGGTGGCGTAATATATTCTACTTCATCAGGTAGTATACTATATATAGAAAATTCTAAGTTCATAAATAATACGGCAAAATATGGTGGAGTTATTTATGTATATAATACAACTACCACATTAAATAAAAATTACTTTAACAATGATTATAGTTCAAGTATGGGTGGAGTAATATATTCATTATATAGTACAATAATCATAAACTCAAGTACATTTATAAATGATTCTTCAACTAACAACATAGCAGGAGCAATATACAGCAAAAATACTAATTTAACTATAACAAATACCAATTTTACAAATAATACAGCAAAAATTGGAGGAACAATAGCTCAACTTGAAAATATCTTAACGATAGATAATTCTAACTTCATAAATAATACTGCAACTAGTTATGGTGGAGCAATTTATAATATATATTCAAAAATTACAATAGATAATTCTAACTTCACAAATAATAAAGCTGAATCAGGTGGAGCAATATATACAGATGATGCTTCAAATTACTTTACAGTAACAAGATCCAACTTCATAAATAATACTGCAACTAGTTATGGTGGAGCAATATATAGTAATCAAAATAGAATCATAATAACAAATAATACGTTTAATGATAATAAAGCAATGAATAATACAGATTTATATATCCAAAATAATATAACCAGTACAATAACTAATAATAACTGGAGTTCAAATATTACAATTACTAACAATGCTGATCCAACCACAGCATTAACAAGTATAGTAAATTCTATAACTGTAACATCAACAAGTACTAATACTACATTACCTAGTAGTTATGATTTACGTGATTATGGATATGTATCAGCTGTAGAAGATCAAGGAACTGGAGGTAGTTGTTGGGCATTTGGTACAATAGCTTCATTAGAATCTTGTTTATTAAAACAAACTGGATTCAATTATACATTTTCAGTTAATAACATGAAAAATCTATTAGCATACTATTCACAATACGGATGGAATATTCAACCTAATGAAGGTGGATATTTTTCAATGTCAATAGCTTATTTAACTAGTTGGTTAGGTCCAATTCTTGCTTCAACAGAAGAATATGATGAAGCAGATACAGTATCAGCAATACTAAATACTACATTACATATCCAAAATATATATGGATTAACTACACGTAGTAGCTATACTGATAATGATGCAATAAAAGAAGCAATTTTAAAATATGGGTCAGTATTCTCAGATATGTACATGGACACAAGTTACCTTAACTATAATACAAATGGTTATTATTATAATAATCAATACTATGGAACAAATCATATAATATCTATAGTAGGATGGGATGATAATTATAGTAGATATAATTTTGATACAACACCTGCAGGTGATGGAGCATTTATAGTAAAAAATAGTTGGGGAACAGATTGGGGAGATGATGGATATTTCTATGTATCATATTATGATACAGCATTTACTGAAATATTTAATTCAGAATATCCAACAAGTTTCGTATTTGCATTTAACAACAGTGATTATTATACTACAAATTATCAATATGATATTGGAGGACAAAGTGATTGGATAATTTCAAATTCTAATACTGGATGGTATACTAATCTTTACACTTCTGTAAATAATGAAGTATTAACTGCATTTGGTACATATTTTTATGAAGTAGAAAATTATACTGCTTATATATATGTTAATAATATACTTAATTCCACTCAAAGTGGTACAAATTCATATGCAGGATATAATACAATAAAATTAAACCAAAATGTAACACTTAATACGGGAGATAGCTTTGAAATAATACTTAAAATAACAACAAATGATAATTCAAGAGCATATATTCCAATAGAAACTCCAAATAGTGTAAGAATTGTTACTAATGCTAAACAATCATATGTAGGTAATAATGGACGTAATTGGTATGATTTATATAATACAACTTATAATGGGATAAGTTACAAAAATACAACAGCTTGTTTAAAAGCATATACTACAAGTACAACAACACATACTTTAAGTACTATATCAAAAACAAATACAGAAATTGTAATTAATTCAATAACTGGAATAGTTGGTGATACAGTTACTATACAAGCTAATATTACTGATGAATCAGGAAATAAAATCACTGGTGGAAAAGTAGTATTTAAAATCAATGGAACAACTTTAAAAGATTCTGATGGAAATGTAATATATATAAATGTAACTAATGGTATAGCACAACTAAATTATACAATACCTTATACATGGGCAAAAGATAATTTATATCTAACAGCAATATACTCCGGAACAACATCACTGTATAATAGTGCAAACAGTACAAAAACATTAGTTAACATAACTAAAAGAACTGCAACATTAACTTTAACTACGAATACAAAAACATTATTATCTGGACAGACAATAAGGATTACAGCAAAATTAACTGATAATAATACATATATTACATCAGGACTAATAGTATTCAAAATAAATGGAATAACAATTAAAGATTCCAATGGAAATCCAATAATAGTAAATGTAACTAATGGTATAGCACAACTAAATTATACTTTACCAAATGGAATGTCAGCAAGAACATATAATATAACAGCAGTATTTTCAAATAATAATTATAACAGAGCAGAAACTAATACATCATTTAATATACAAAAAATGAATACAACCATAACACTAAACTCTATTACAACAACTGCTGGATCAACAGTAACAGTTATAGGAACAATAAAAGATATATACAATAACAACATTGTAGGAAAAACTAAAATTTCAATAAAAATCAATGGAATAACAATTGGAAACTATTACATAACTAATGGAACAATTAAAACAAATATTACAATACCTTCAACTTATAAAGCAAGAAATTATACATTATCAGTAATTAGTGGTGAAACTAATGCATACAATACAATAAGTGGTAACACCACATTAACTATAGAAAAAGTATCAACATAAAAGTTGATACTAACTATTTTTTTTAATAATTTTATATATTTTATTTAACATACTATAATTAAAGTTCTTATTTTTATCAAAATTTTATAATAATTATTTTATTTGATAAAAATGAATACAATTAATAAAAAGAGTTAAAAAAATATGAACCTTAAAGATAATTTAGATCAGGCATTAAATGAAAAAGAAGTAGAAAAAATACCTGTAGTTGCAATGACTTCTGTAGTATTAAAAGAATCTATGGAAATAATAAATGTTAATTATCCTGAAGGACATATAAATCCTGAAAAGATGGCAAAATTAGCATCATCTGCATATGAACTAACAGGAAATGAAGGAATGACTCTTCCATTTGATATGACAATTGAATCAGAAGCAATGGGTTGTGAAGTAGACTTAGGCCAAGGAGTTAAAAATCCAGAAATATTTAAAACACCATTTAATACTCCTGAAGAAATAGAAATATCTGAAAATTTTTTAGAAAATGGACGTATTCCCGTATTAATAAAAGCTATGGATATATTAAAAGAAGATTATGAAAATGTACCTATAATCTGTAATACAATTGGACCATTTACATTATTAGGTCAATTAATAGGAATAGAAAATTTATTAAAATATTTAAACACAAATTGTTATGCTGTAGAAGAAGCATTAGAAATAGTAACAGATAGTCTTATTGAATTTATACATTTATTAAATGAATCTGAACCTGATGCAATATGTTTATGTGAACCAAGTGCAGCAACAGACTTACTATCACCAGATAATTTCAAACAATTAGTATTCCCATTACTTGAAACAATTACACCCGAAATAGATAAAAATAGCATATTACATATATGTGGAAATACAACTTCAATTATACCTTCAATGTTATCCTGTGGATTTAATGGAATAAGTATTGAAGACTCAGTAGATGTAACTTATATAAATAAAACTAAAAAAGAAATAAAGTCACATACACAAGTATGTGGTAACATATCAACAAACCAAACATTATTCAAAGGATCTACTATGGATGTTGAAAAAGAATGTTTAATAGCTTTAGAAAAAGGAGTTAATGTATTAGCACCAAGTTGTTCTGTTGCTCCATATTCTCCATTAAATAATATAAAAGCAATGGTTAATGCAAGAAATAAATATTATAAAGAATAAGTATTTAATAAAGATTATACTTATTCCATTTTTAAATAATATCAGAACTTAGCCTCAATTGATTTAATTAAATTATATATTGTTTTATTAACTGTAACATCAACATCATATCTTTCTCCAATAGATATTACTTTACCAGTTAAAGTATCAATCTCTGTTTTTTTCTTTTTTTGAATATCTTGTGCTGTAGATGAAACATGATCATATGTGTCAGGAACTAATTTAGAATAAAATTCTTGTTTATACTCTTCAGCACTACTCCAAAGTGTTTTAAGTCCAGCAGCATTCATAACATTAAATATTTCTTCAATTAATTTATTCATAATATCCATAGAATACTCATTTTCAGTAAGTTTTCCATAGTTTACATCCAAAATTGCACCAAGGGGATTAAGAGTACAGTTATATAACATCTTAGCCCATAAGTATTCACTTAAATTTTCAGTAGTTTCAGATGGTATTCCTGAATTATTTATTAATTTAGCTACAGGTTTGAGTGATTCAACATTAGCTCCTTGAAGTGAACCTAATAATAATGGAGCTGTATGAACTGTAATTTCACTAATATTTCTTTCAGGTCTCATAAAACCAGTAATTACTCTTGCACAATATACTTGATCTTTTGAAAAATATTTTAAGTAAGGTTCATCATTCCCATATCCATTTTGGAATATAATTATTTTACCATTATTTTTAAAAATAGATTTATTATCATTTAATTTAGAACTAATTTCATTGTTGGCAATAGTTTTACTACATATGAAAACATAATCAAAATTATTTTTAGGAATATTTTCATAATCAGTATAAACAGTATACTCATCAGATGAGCATGTTATATGTTTAAAAATACCTACTCTTTTTATTCCTTTTTCTTTTATTTCTTCTGCAGTTTTACCTCTAGCAAAGAAAGATACTGTAACATTTTCAGATACCATTGATGCACCTAAGGCTATGCCTATTGAACCTGCACCGTCGATTAATATATTCATTTTTTATCATTCTGTTTAATTTTTTTTTATTATTATAAAAGGTCTATTAATGATTTTAAATAATTATTCTAATTACTTTTAATAATAACTATATTATTTAGTATATAAAAAATCTTTTAATTAAATAGTATATAAAAAAAATAGTAGTTAGGTTTTATCTAGTATAAATGAATGAGTAATTATTGTATTAATATATCTTGCTACTTCTTCCTCAGTATATTGAATATTATCCATACAATATACTATTACTCTATATGCTCCACCAGCATAATATTCAGCAATTATATCTGTAGGTATAGAAAATTTTACTCCTTTTTGTTCTTCTTCTTTCAATCGTTTCTTTACATTATTACATAATTTATCAAATAATACTTTTAGAGCATGATTATTTTTATCATTTTTTAATATTGCCATGTATAATTCCTTTTTATTTTTCATCTGGTTAGCATATATAAATCTAAGATTACTGTAATATTCATTTAAATCTTCTGGTTCATTTTTTGAAAGTTCTTTAGCAAAATCGTCAGCCATATTATTTATTATATATTCTAATAATTCATATTTATCATTAAAATTATAATAGAAAGTACTTCTAGGAATATTAACTTTTTTACATATGTTTATTACTTTTATATCTTCTATAGGATAATCTTTAAGAAGAGATATTAATCCTTCACTAAGTGATTCACATGTTTCTTTTTTTGATTTATTATGTTTTTTACTCATGACTATTAATCCTATAAGAAATTATCCTATTTTTTAGATAAATTTTTTTCTATTTATTAATTATATATTTTATTATTTCATAAAAATTATTTATCTTAATTTTAGACAAATAGCTTAAAATGTCCAATTTTATAATTAAAGGATAAATTAATCGAATAATTAGATAAAACTACCATATATATTTATATAACATGAATAATTAATAATTTAATATAATTTATAAAAATTAAAGAATTATAGCTGAAATGAAATAGACATTTAAAAAACATGGATTTGAATAGTTTTTAACATAATTACAAAAAGGGGTATGATAAGAATGAATGAAATTAAAGTACATGTATTCCATACAGGAGAAGTTTGTGTTGATCCTAGTATACCATTTAAAAATGCATCAAAAAATCCAATAGCTTTTACTGGTCTTTTTAGAAATCCACATAATAGGATATGGCTTCCTGTATCAAGTTATTTAATAGAACATCCTAAAGGATTAATATTATATGATACGGGGTGGAGTACAGAAGTTAGAACAGATCCTAAAAAACATTTGACATTAAAGCATTACTTAGTAAATCAACCTAAATTGCCTGAAGGAAAAGCAATAACTGAACAACTTGAAAAAATAGGTATATATCCTAAAGATATTGATTATGTTGTAATGAGTCATATGGATTCAGATCATGTTAGTGGAGTTAAATTAGTTAAAGATGCAAAAAATATTATAGTTAGCAACTTAGAAATGGAAGATACAAGAAAATATAAATTAAGATATATTAAATCAATGTGGGATAATGTACCTATTACAGAATTTGAATTTAATAATAACAAAGGTCCCTTCAATAGATCATATGATTTATTTAATGATGGATCAATTGAATTAATTAATATACCTGGACATAGTGATGGTTTAGCAGCTATGAAAATCACTAATGAAGATGGTAAGTTTGTATTATTATTTAGTGATGGTGGTTATGCTGAAAGATCTTGGAAAGAATTAATTAGTCCAGGAATAACATTAAATAGTGATGAGACAATGAAATCATTAGAATGGATTAAAAAAATGAGTTTAGATAAAAATTGTATTGAATCACTAGCTAACCATGACGTGGATATAAAACCACATATTATAAGATTATAAATAGTATTAAAAATGAAATAGTTTTCATAATGCTATTTTTTTAAATAAATTTG
>CAYNSJ010000047.1:0-8555 GCA_964399835.1 uncultured Methanobacteriaceae archaeon
ATAGATTTTTTCTAAATTATGAGTCTCAATAGCATATTTCATTTTATTCATCACCCCTTTTAATTAAATAATTATTTTTCTATATTGATTATGAAATCATATCTTGTACAAAATTTGTTAGTATATTATTTTTTTCAGATTTTGTTACTGAGTTTATTGTATTTAATGTATCTTTTCCTTTTTGTGTGATTTCATACATTTTGACTTTATGATTTTCATGTAGTTCTATTGAACTTATTATTAATCCTTCTTTTTCCAATGAATGTAATATAGGATATACAGAACTTCCATAGATTACAGTTATATCACTTATTTTTGAGATTAAACTATATCCATAAATCTTTTCTTTACTTATAATCCATAAAATAAAAATTTCTTTTACTCCTTTTAGTAACGATTTAAGAAATTTATCCTCTTTTATAAAATCTTTATCGTTTCCATCCTTTTTGGTAGTAACCACCCCTAAATAAAATTTCTTATAATTTATATAATATAATTATAAAATTTAATATTCTAAAAATACTTGCATAATGCATGTATAATTATTCTTATATAACTACTCTTATATAAATAGTTGCATAAAGCAAGTGATAATTTAAAATAGAATATACTATGTAGTTTAATAAAATAAAAATTAGAAACTCTTAAAAAAAAATAAGAATAAAAATAAAAAATTATAAATCAAATTAAATGAATAATCGACTTTAAAATAAGAAAAAAATAATAAAATTACCCCTAAAATCAAACAGTTATTTAAAAATAGTCATCTAAAGTATCTTGATTTTTATCAATTATTTCATGATTACTATTTTTGTTTATAACAATTAATTCATCGTGATCTATCATAACTTGAATTTTATCCTTTAATATTTGATGATCTTCATATTCTAAAGGTAGTTTATTATAAGAACTATAACTAATATTAATACTATCTTTTTTTATTTTATATATCATATCAAAAGAAGAATCATATTGTCTATCATATACATGATCATATGTTAAATTTGTAACAACATCATTCACATTAAGGTTTTCATTTAAAAAATTAGTCACATCACATAATTTTAGATATAATCTAAAAGAGGTAACAACATTAGATAATTCATCTGTATAATTATTAATAAATTTTAATAACAATTTTGAATTAACTAATTTATTTCTTGTAAAATAAAGATAACTAAAATCATTAATTATCTGTTCTTCAATTAGATTAGTATCATAAATATTATCCCATAAACTATGTAATATTACAGCTATTAATGATTTTGAATAAATTTTAGTATTATCGTATTCAAATATTAGTTTAAATTTAGATAAATCAATAACATCTAATAAATATTCTATAAAATAACAAATATTATTATCAGATATAAAATCACTAGTACTGAATGGAATTATAGTAGTTTGACCATATTTATCTTCACGAATAACCATTTTAATCAACTAATTTAAATTATCATTGAAAGACTTATACGTTCACGTTCTAAGTCTACATCAATTACTCTAACTTCAACAATATCTCCAACATTTACTACATCAAGTGGATGTTTAACAAATTTATTTTCAATCAGTTCAGAAATATGTACTAACCCATCTTGATGTACACCTATATCAACAAATGCACCAAAATCTACAACATTACGCACAACACCTTCTAATACCATGCCAACACATAAATCTTCAATATTTAAAACATCATCCCTAAGTTGTGGTTGATCAAGTTCATCTCTTGGATCTCTTCCAGGTTTTTTTAACTCATCAATAATATCTTTTAAAGTCATTTCACCAATACCTAATTCTTCAGATAATTTTTTCATATCATCTACTTTAATAGTTACTCCACCTGATTTAACATCATATAAATCATAACCATAAGTTGTAAGTAATGCTAATGTTGCATCATATGATTCAGGATGTACACAAGTACTATCTAAAATATTTTTAGGTTGATAAATTCTCATAAATCCAGCACACTGTTGAAATGTTTTTGCACCAATTCCAGATACTTTTAATAACTGATTACGATCTAAAAATGATCCATTTTCTTCTCTGTATTTAACTATATTATCTGCAACTTTTTTACTTACTCCAGCTACATGTTGCATTAATGCAGATGATGCTGTATTTACATCCACTCCTACATTATTAACACTTTTTTCTACAATACCATCTAATGATTCATCAAGCTTTTTAGGATTCATATCATGTTGATACTGACCTACTCCAATAGATTTAGGATCTATTTTAACTAGTTCTGCTAGTGGATCTTGTAATCTTCGAGCTATTGATATAGCACCACGTTCTGTTACATCATAGTCTGGGAATTCATCCCTAGCTAAATCACTTGCTGAATATACTGAAGCTCCTGCTTCATTGACAATAGCATATTTTACAGTAGTACCTCTTATAATATCAGTTATAATTTTTTCTGATTCTCTTGATGCTGTACCATTACCTAATGCTATTAAATCAATATTATATTCTTTTATTAAACTTTTAACAATTTCTTTTGTTTCTTGAACTTTGTTCTGGGGATCTGTTGGATATACTACTTCTGTATCTAAAACTTTACCATATTTATCTATAATTGCTAATTTACATCCAGTTCTAAAAGCAGGATCCCACCCTAGTACCGTTTTACCCGTTATTGGTGGTTGCATAAGTAATTGTTCTAGATTTTTCTTAAATACATTTATAGATTTATCTTCTGCTACATCTGTTAAAATAGTTCTTATTTCTCTTTCAATAGCTGGCTCAATTAGTCTTTTATATGAATCTTTAATAGTTTCTTGTAATATTTGTAATGTATATTTGTTATATTCTGGTTTTTTAGGATTTTCAGAAAAATCTTTAATTACTTCTTTTTCTAAGTAACCTAAAATATCATCATGCGGAGCTACTATTTTAACTTTTAATATATTTTCTTTTTCTCCTCTATTCATGGCTAATATTCTATGTTGTACAACATCAGATATATTTTCATTGTAATTATAATACATTTCATATTCTGATGATTGCTCAATATCTTTTGGTTTTACTTCAATTTGACCTTTTTTAATAGTAAAATCTCGAATAAATTGTCTGAATATTGCTTTATCAGATATTATTTCTGCAATAATATCTTCGGCACCTTGGATAGCATCATCTATTGTTGGAACATCATCACTTAAATATTTTTGTGCTTCTTTTTGAACAGGTTTATCTATCCTTTGATCATAAATAGTATAAGCTAGTTTTTCCAATCCTTTATCTCTAGCTTTTGCAGCTCTTGTTTTTTTTCGTTGCTTAAATGGTCTATAAAGATCTTCTAATTCAACGATTGTTTGAGCATTTTCAATTTGATTTTCTAGTTCAGGAGTTAGTTTCCCTTGTTTTTCAATGTTATTGAGTATGTGTAATTTTCTATCTTCTAATTTTTGTAAATAATCTAATCTCTTATTTAAATCACGTAACTCTTCATCATCTAAACCACCTGTAGCTTCTTTTCTATATCTAGCTATAAATGGAATAGTATTATCCTCATTGATTAATGAAACAGCAGCATCAACTTGCCAATACTTAATATTTAACTCTTGAGCTATTTTTTCTTCTATGTCAATCATTGTCATCACGTAATTTACTATTCTTGAATTTTAAAATTTTTCAGATTATTTCTCCATTTAAATCTATATTACACTTATTAACCTTTTAAAAGTATAATTTAGTATATTATAAGATATATTCTTTATAATATATAATATTAAAATATCATGCTAATTTTTAAAAACTTAAGTTATAGTTATTATTTTCCTTTTTAAAATTTATTACTAATTATTTTGATCTATAAATAATAGTTAATTACTTAAAACTTCGTATAAGGTTTATTTTTATAAAACAAAAAAAATTCAGTAATAATTAATAAATATAATCAGTATAACCATAACAAAGTATTATTTTAAAATTATACCTTTTAATAAATAAGATAAATTTCTATTTCACTAATTAAAATAAGTTAGACTACTATAAACTATTTTAAAAAATGTAAATAATATAATAATTAGTTTAAATAAAGAAAATAAATCAGTTATAATCCAAATAACGATAATAAATTTTATCTATAAAAAAAATTATAAATATAAGTAAATAAACAATAAGGGAAAATATTTTAAAGGAGAGATATATTAACATGAAATTAATTATTTTGGATGAAGAACAAAATGAAATAAATAGGTTTGATTTCATGAATTTATCAGATGACTATGATTTTAAAAAAGAAGAGAATATCTCTGATATATGTAATGAAACAAAAAATGTTCTTGATAAATTAAATTATATGGTTGGAATATATTCACCTATCGAAAATTCAAATGATTTTTATATTTCATTCTTAAATTCAACTCTTATAGAATCTCTCCCCTTAAATTTAAATGAATTAAAAGGTACATCCATATCAAATATATTCTTAAAAAATGACAAAAGTGGATTTTTCTTAAAAGTAATAAATGATGTATATACTACAAATAAATCTCAAAAATTTATTTTTGATTTTTTCCATGAAGATCTTCGTGTTCGAAGAATTTATATAGAAATAACTCGAATTAATGATTTTTTATACATTTTTGGTCAAGATAAATCAGATTATAATACTCTATCTATAGAAGATCAAAAATTTTTTGAAAATAATGATAGTGCTATAGCAATTGTTCAAGATGATCATTTTGTTAAAGTTAATAAAAAATATCTTGAAGTATATGAATTAGATAGTTATGATGATGTTATTGGACAAAAAGTTGGTTTTACAGGACTAAATCAAGAAGTAACAGATCTATTAAATAAACATGTTAATGAAACTTTAGCAAAAAAGAAATTTGCTTATTCAGTTCCTTTAGAGACTAAGAAAAATGGTAAATTATTTCACTATTTTAATATAAATGGTACTTATATTGTATATAATGGTAAACCTGCTGTAATGGTTGTACATCACGATATTACAGAACAAGAAGTAAACAAACGAGAAATAAAAAAGAAAACTCAAGAAGCATTACTTTTACAAAATAATATGAAATTTATTCAATCAGTAACGAATACTGGTGCAATTTATATTATTAATGGTAAATATAACCGTTCTTCAGAATTTTATGAAATAATAGAACGTGAAAAATTAGAAGAAGATTCTAATAAGCCTATTATTAAAGATTTTGTAATCGATGAAGATAAAAATATTCTAAAAGAAAATTGTAAAAAATTAAATCCTAAACATGATTATAATGATTTTATTCTTAGAATAAATACAGCAAAAAATAATTTAAAATATATTCATATTTATATAAAAGTTAATTATCAAGAGAATGATAAAAAAATGGTTATATGTTTCATTAGAGATGTTACTGATGAACAGATTTATTTAAAAGATTTACATAATGCATTAAATCAGTCAATGATACTAAAAAATAATCTAGAAAAAATACAAAAAATTAGTAAAACAGGTATGAGTTACTCAAATGAGGAGGGGACATTAGACTGGACAAAACCAAGTTTTGATACATTTAAACTAAATTACGATGATTATAAAGATTATCATGGTGATCTTAAAGAACTGATTATTAAAGAAGATATAAATAATTGGGATAATGCTTATAAAAAATGTAGTCCTGAACATCCACAACAAGTATCTATGCAACGTATCATAAATGGTATAGGTGAACTTATATATACTAAATGTTATACTGTCTGTGATTATGATGAAAATGGCAATGAAATTAAGCATATTAATTTCTATTTAGATATAACTGAGCAAATTGAAAGGGAAAATCAGTTGAAAGAATCTTTAGCAGAATCATTAAAATTAAGAGATAGTTTAGAAAAAATACAAGGAATCAGTAAAACATCTGTTTGTTATACTAGTAATAAAAAAAATTGGTACAGTAAAGGACATAGTATTCTTCAATTAGACCCCGAAGAATATTATAATGAAAAAATGACAGATTTCATTATTGAAGAAGACCAGAACATATGGAAAAAAGCTCATAAAAGATGTACACCTCAAAATCCTGAAACTTCATTTACCACTAGAGCTATCACAACAAAAGGTGAATTAAAATATGTACAAGTGTTTGTAGCTTTTGAATTCGATGATAATGGAAATAAAATTTCACATGTTAGCTTCTTCCAAGATATAACAGAAAAAGTAATAAAAGAAAAAAAATTACAAAAGGCTTTAACTGAAACTCTAAAGCTACAAAAAAATTTAAATAGAATTCAATCAGTTAGTAAAACTGCTATAGGATATTCAGAAGGTTTAAATAATTCTAAATGGACTCCTGAAGTATATGATTTATTAGAAATTAATAAAAAAGATTATGCTAAACATAAAGATAAACTTATAGAAACTTTTATTATAAATGAAGATTTAAAAATTAGACAAGATTCTATTAATTCATTAAATCCAAATAATCCTGATATTGAATTTACACAAAGAATAAAAACAGGTAAAGGAAATCTCAAGTATATCAAAACAGTAATGCATAATGAATATGATAATAAAAACAATTTAATAGATCAAGTAAGTTTTAATCAGGATATTACACATGAAATGGAATATCAAGATCAATTAAAAACTGCATTGAAAGATAAAGAAATATTATTAAGTGAAGTACATCATAGAGTAAAAAATAACTTACAAATAATATTGAGTTTAATTAATTTAAACCAAAATTATGATAAAAGTTATAAAACTATACTAGCTGATACACAAGATCGTATATACGCTATGGCATTAATACATGAAAAAATATATGGATCAGGATCTTTATCTGATGTTAATATAAAAGAATATATAGAATCATTAGTTACATCATTATTTGATGTATATGAGACTAATATTACATTACACTCTGATATTGAATCTGTAGATCTTAATATGGAGATATCAATCCCATTAGGACTTATTATTAATGAATTAGTAAATAATGTTATTAAATATGCATTTCCTAATAATGAAAAAGGTAATTTATACATTAAATTCAAAAAAGAAGTCAATAAGTATATTTTAATATTTAAAGATGATGGTGTAGGATTACCCGATGATTTTGATTTAGATAATCTTAGTAGTTTAGGTTTAATTGTTGTTACTAATCTTACCTTACAAATTGGTGGTACAATTTCTATATTAGATTGTGAAGGAAGTGGATTTAAAATAGAATTTGAAGATACTTAAATTTTTAAAACAAATTTTAATAACTTACTTTTTCATAAACTTTTTTTAAGATTAATAATTATTTAACAATATTTTTCAAAAGAGTAGTAAAAATGTTATTATTCAAAAAAAAAAGATATATATTAAGAATATATCTTATTTAGTATTATTTGATGTACTATTTCCTAATTTAAAGTCTAATTTTCCAGTTCCATCATCCATTATTTTAACATCACTACATTGTGGATTTAACTCTTCTAATAAATCTTTTCCATCAGAAGCTGACATATGATGAGGTAAATATCCAATTAAATTTACAGGATATATTGTTGTATGAACTGTATCTCCAGTAATATCAAAGTTTACAAAGTAAGCTCTATGTGTAGCTGAGTTTGATTGATCAAATATAAAGTTTCCTAAGTTATAAAATATTGGTTTTCCATTATATATCTCAATTCCTTGAGTAACATGAGTATGTGATCCTATAACAGTATCGGCTCCAGCATCAATTGCTAAATGAGATATATTTTTCTGATCATCATTTGGTGACCTACTATATTCATTACCATAATGCATATATACAATTACACAGTCGGATCCATTATTTTTAGCAGCTTGTATTTGTTTTGGTGATTCTACAGAATCCCATGCGGAATATCCAGAACTATTATCCGAAGCTGCAGGCATTATACTTGCATATTCTGCAAAGTTATTTCCATCCATATAATTAAATATTGTTATTTTATGTCCATTTTTTTCTATAACTTCTGGTGCTGTAGCTTGTTGTTTATTTTCACCGGCTCCAATATGAGTTATACCAGCTTGATTTAAATATTTCAGAGTATCACTTAATCCAGTTGCACCATAATCATATATATGATTATTTGCTCCTGCCACTATTACTTTTGTATTATTGTTAATTTTCAATAAATCAACATATTTTGGGTTTGCTTTTAAAGGTACATCAGGTTTTGTTGCTGTTGTATATGTAGTTACAGGATTTTCAAAGTTTACAAGTAGTACATCCGATTTATTTATAACATCACTTACATACCTAAATGGACTTTGACTAGTAGACAATACACCAGGCACTTTACGTCCAAACATTACATCTCCAGTAACAGTAACTGATATATTACCATTACTACTGGATACTGCATTATCCTTATTATTACTTGAATTGCTACCAGGATTTATAATATTTGGTGTAGCAAATGTAATAAGTAATGCTAATATTATAATAAGTATTATTAAAATAATTATTTTATTTTTCATTTTTACCATAAATATACCTACTTATATCTTCTATTATAATAATTATTTCTTTATTATAATAATTATTTCTTTATTATAATAATTATTTCTTTATTATAATAATTAT
>CAYNSJ010000047.1:8655-20535 GCA_964399835.1 uncultured Methanobacteriaceae archaeon
TTCTTTATTATATTAATTATTTCCTTAGAAATAATATTTAATTTTATAAAAAAGAAAAATAAAGAAGGCATATATTTAAAATTAAGAATAATCCAATTCTTAGCCAAAAAATAAAAGTTTTTAAGAGATTAAATAATAATGTTTTTTTTCTACATTACAAATAATAAAAAAATAAGTTAATCTAATAAATTATATATCCTATACAAAAAGCTAAGATTATTTCAATTTTAAATAAGATCTTTAGAATTAACATTAGAAAAATTTGAAATATTATTTTTAGAACAAACAGCTAATTTAAAGTTATTTACAGTTTTCAATGTAAATTTAATATCGCTTATTTTTTGATCATTCATTGTTACTGAAATATATTTTTCATCTAATGAAATTGAAAAGCTATTTAAAGGCAATTCAAATCCTAATCCTTTATATTTCATGAAACTTTCTTTTAGTACCCATAAATTAAAAAACATGTCGATAGGATTTGTAGATTTTTTTATTGTTTCATATTCTTCATTAAAAAAGAATTTTTTTGCAATTAGAAGATCAATAGTTTCATCAATATATTCTACATCTACACCAACTTTATTATCTGAAACTGCACAGAATACTATATTTTCTGAGTGAGAGATATTAAAGTAAATATTTTTATAGTTTGATATATATGGTTTTCCATATTTCTGTCTTTTAAATATAGGATCTGTAATATTTAATTTTTTTAAAAGATAACGTAATAAAAGTTCAGCACCACAACTTAAGAGTTTATCTTTTTTGAAATAAAACTTATCAATCATGACTTGTCTTTCATTTGATACTAAATTATATCCATTATTTAAATCTAAATCAGTTACATCACAATAAGCAACATAAATCATATTTTACTCCAAGTAATAATTGTTTATTACTAAATTTCATTTAATCTATTAACAAAATAAGAAATAATTATATAAAATAAATAATATTAAAATAGTATAAAATAATTAAATAAAACATTAATTTAATTTTTTTACTAATTTTAAATAATTTTTATCATCTTTATATTCATAAATTATATCATCCATTAATTCTTTAACTAAAAAAATTCCTAATCCACCAGGTTCTCTTTCATCAATTTCTGAAGAGATATCAGGATCAGGAGCAATTAGAGGATTAAATTTAATTCCATTATCAATAAATATTAATTCTATATACTCATTAATATCTACAGATATTGTTAAACTTGTTGCATTTGAATAGGTTACTATATTAACAAATATTTCTTCTATTACTAATTCTAACTTAAATTGATCTGCATACTCAAGATTAACAGATGATGTAACAAAATCTATAAGAGGAGCAAGTTCTTCTTTTTTTGGATATAGTTCCATTTCTTTCATTATTTTTTACCTGTAATTATTTAGTTTATTGAAAGTATCTTATTAAAACCAGACATTTCAAATATTTCCATTACAACATCATTAACATTGGTAATTTTCATAGTTTTATTGTTAGCTTTGAGTTTCTTTTGAGTTGAAATTAATAATCTTAATCCAGCACTTGAGATATATTGAAGATTTTCAAAATTAAATATTAAAGAATTAATATCTTGGTTCAGTTCATCTTTTAATTCTTCTTCAAGTTCTGGTGAAGTATTTGTATCAAGTCGACCTTCAACTGATACTATGAATACGTTATCTTCTATTTTTTTATTTACATTCATAATTTTTAATTCCCATTTCTTTTTTTAGTACTATTTATTCATGTATTTACAAATTTATTAAATTTTCTAATACTTAAGTTATTATTATTTAATATGTAATTTATACTAAATAATATCTTCTTTAAGTTTTAAAAAGTGTATATTAAAATATAACATGAAATAGTTATAATAGGGATATGAATTTAATAAATAAAATATTAAATATGAACCACAATATAGTTATAATCATTATTTATGTAATTAACTTATATAATTAACTCTTTTTTGAATTATTTCCATCATCATATTTTTAATTAATTTCTTAGATTCTTTTTAATCCCATAATTTTTTTATATTTATAATAATATATATTATAATGATGTAAATTTTTTATAATAAAGATTTTAATTTAAATATAAACTTCATTAAGATTATATCTAATTTTGGATTAAAATACTTGCAAATATTTGAATTATAATTATTGTAGAAATAGATTTAATCTAAAATCGATAATTAAATAATAATACTTATTCCATTTATATAAAAAGTTAGGAGGTTTAATTAGATGGATTTAGAAGAAATAGTATATAAATATGCATTAACAAATGCTGTAGAACATGGAAATAAATGTCAACCAGGCTCTATTATAGGTATGGTAATGTCAAAACATCCTGATATGAGAAAAGACCCAAAAGCTGTAGCTCAAGCTGCTGGTAAAATAGCTGGTAAAGTTAATGGACTTGATGCTGAAACTCAAAAAAAAGAGTTAGAAAAACTTGGTGGTGCTGAACAACATAAACATGCACAGGAAAAACCAAAAGGATTACGTGAATTAAAAAATACTGAAGGTAAAGAAGTTAAACTTAGATTTGCACCTAATCCATCAGGACCATTACATATTGGACATGCAAGAGCAGCAATCTTAAACATGCAATATAAAGAAAAATATAATGGTAAACTTGTTTTAAGAATAGAAGATACTGATCCTAGACGTGTAGAACCAGATGCTTATAAAGCAATTCCAGAAGATATTGAATGGATGGGTATAACACCAGATGAAAAATACACCCAAAGTGATAGATTACCAATTTATTATGATTATGCTGAAAAAGCTATTGAAATTGGTGCAGCATATATGTGTACTTGTGATGGAGCTGACTTTAAAAAACTCAAAGATAATTGCGAACCTTGTCCATGTAGAGATCATACAATAGAAGAAAATATGGAGCTTTGGAAAAAATTACCTGATATGGAAGAAGGAGAAGCTGTTTTAAGAGTAAAAACAGATATTAAACATAAAAATCCAGCTATACGTGATTGGGTTGCAATGAGAATTGTAAATTTTGAACATCCTAGAACAGGTAATGAATATAAAGTATATCCAATGATGAATTTCTCTGTAACTGTTGATGATCATCTTATGGGAATAACCCATATATTAAGAGGAAAAGATCATCTTGCTAATAGTGAAAAACAAAAATATTTATATAAACATTTTGATTGGGAAATCCCTGAATTTATCCATTATGGAAGACTTAAAATGGATGATGTTGAATTAAGTACATCTATGGCACGTAAAAAAATTGCTTCAGGTGAATATAGTGGTTGGGATGATCCAAGATTAGGTACAATAAGAGCTATTGCACGAAGAGGAATCCAAAAAGAAGCATTATATGAATTAATAGAAGAAATTGGAACAAAACAAGCTGATGCTACTATTAGTTGGAAAAAAATATATGGATTAAATCGTAACATTATAGAAGAAAAAACAAATAGATACTTCTTTATACCAAATCCTATGGAAATAGATATAACTAATTTACCCGAAGATCAAAAAGAACAAAATATTGAAAGAGATTTACATTACAATGAACATGAAAGAGGTATAAGACATTTAAAATTCAATGGTAATGCATATATACCTAAAGAAGATTATGATAATGCAGTTAAAAATAATAATCCTTTAAGATTAATGGATCTTGTTAATGTAAAAATAGAAAATAACAATGCTGAATATGATAGTAGTACTTTAGAAGAAGCTAAAAAATCTCATGCTACTATTATTCAATGGAGTCCTGTAACTGATGCAATAACAGCAGAAGTGATGATGCCTAATGCAACAGTGATCAAAGGAGTAATTGAACCTGATGCTAAAAATCTTAAAGTAGATGACATTGTACAACTTGAAAGATTTGGATTTGCACGAGTTGATAGTGTAACTAATGATAAAATAGGATTTTATTACACACATAATTAAAATTTTAGATTAAAACAAAAGATTAGTTAAAAAATTAATAATAAATATTATATAAAGAGAGGAATTACAATATGTCAGTTAAAGTAAATGAAAACTTTGATCTAATACAAAATAATTATTTATTTGTAGAAATAGCTAAAAGAGTAGAACTTTATCAAAAAGAAAATCCTAATGTTAATTTAATAAAAATGGGAATAGGTGATGTTACTAGACCTTTAGCTAAATCAGTTATAAAAGCATTCCATGAGGCTGTAGATGAAATGGGAAATGCTGATACATTCAAAGGATATGGACCAGAACAAGGATATGATTTTTTAATAGAAGAAATAATTAAAAATGATTATGAACCTTTAGGAATTAACTTAGATAATAGTGAAGTATTCATAAGTGATGGAGCTAAATGTGATACGGGTAATATTCAAGAACTATTTGCAAAAGATAATATTATTGCTGTTACAGATCCAGTATATCCAGTATATGTAGATAGTAATGTTATAGCTGGACGTAGTGGTAATATGCAAGAAAATGGTTTTTATGAAAATATTGTATATTTACCATCTACTGAAGAAAATAACTTCGTACCTGAATTACCAAAAGAAGATGTAGATATTATATATTTATGTTATCCAAATAATCCAACAGGAACTACTCTTACAAAAGATCAACTTAAAAAATGGATAGATTATGCACATAAAACTGATACATTAATTCTCTTTGATGCAGCATACGAATCATTTATTACTGAAAAAGATGTTCCACATAGTATATATGAAATTGAAGGAGCTAAAGATGTTGCTATTGAATTTAAAAGTTATTCAAAAGTAGCTGGATTTACAGGTACAAGATGTGCATACACTATTTTACCAAAAGAAGTAACTGCAAAAAATTCTAAAGGTGAAAATGTAGTATTAAATCATTTATGGAATAGAAGACAATCAACTAAATTTAATGGAGTATCTTATCCTGTTCAAAAAGCTGCACAAGCTATTTATACAGATGAAGGTAAAAAAGAAATTAAAGAAAACTTAGATTATTATTTAGCTAATGCTAAAGTAATTAAAGATAGTCTTGAAAAAATAGGATTAAAAGTTTACGGTGGAATAAATTCTCCATATATTTGGGTAAAAACACCAAACAACATGGATTCTTGGAGTTTCTTTGATTTATTATTAAATGAAGCACACATTGTAGGAACACCTGGAGCAGGATTTGGTCCTAGTGGAGAAGGTTACTTAAGATTAACTGCATTTAATACCCTTGAAAATACCAAAGAAGCTATGGATAGAATTTCTAAATTAGATATCTAATTTATATATTTTATCTTATATTCTTTATTTTTTATATTATATATAACTACTTATTTTAAATTTATAATAACTAATAAAATTTATAAAAATTATACAGTTTTCTTATTCTATACTGATTCATTTAAAAAAAACATAAATATACAGTAGCTTTCAGACAATTTAAATACCTAAAAAAAACATAAATATACATATCAAAGAGTTTTGAAAAATTAAAAAAGGTTTTATTATATGTATGTTACTATGTTAGATGAGAATCTAGTTGAAATTGATCAATTAACTTTTAATAGTTTTAATATTAAAAATTTAAAGAAAAGTGAAGGCACTCCTGATATTGATGAATTTAATAAAGAATTATTAAATAAATTAGATTACTCTGTTACTGTATATTCCCCTACAGAAAGATTAGATGACTTTTATATATCTTACTTAAATACTCCTATTTTAAGATATTGTCCATTTAGTTTAGAAGATGTTCAAGGTATTCATTTATCTACTATATTTCCTAATAATAAAGAATCAATATTAATTAAAAAAATGATGAAAGTTTATACCACAGATAAGTCTCAAAGGGTATATTTTGAGTATTATAAAAATGATATATTATATAGAAGATATGATATTAAAATTATTAAAGTTAGAAATTTTATTTATTTTTTAAGTAAAGATACTAATGATTATTCCTCAGCGATTATAGAAGAAAATAACTTATTTGAAAATGATGTTACAGGTATTGTCATTGTCCAAAACAACTGTTTTGTTAAATGTAATAAAAAATATTTAGAATTATTTGAACATGAAAAGTATGATGATGTTATTGGTAAAAAATTAGGGTATAGTACTTTTGTTGATGATTCTATGGAACTTATCCAAGACACAGTACAAAAAGTTTTAAAAGAAAAATTACCATCATATACAATTCAACTTGAAACCAAAAAAAATAACAAGTTTCTTCGTTATTTTAATATAACATGTAATTATATTGTTTATAATGGAGAACCTGCAGTGTTAGGTATTTTTAATAATATTACTCAACAAGAACTAACCAAAAGAGAACGAGATAAGAAAGCTCAAGAAGCTTCTTTTTTAGAAGAAAATTTAGAATTAATTCAATCAGCAACAGATACTGGAATTGCATATTTATTTAATGGTAAAATTATACGCTCATCTAAATTATATGAAATAATAGAAAGAGAACATTATGATGAAGATTTATATAGAGATATTACAGATGATTTTGTCATTGATGAAGATAAACATATATTAAAAGAAAACTATAAAAAATTAAGATTAACTCATAAAAATGTAGATTTTATCATTCGAATAAAAACTGCTAAAGGAAATTTAAAACATATCCATTGTTATATAAACGTTACATACAATAATAATAATAATCCAAGTAAATTTATTTCATTTTATAAAGATGTTACAGAAGAACAAAAATATATAAATGATCTAAAAATAGCTTTAGATAACTCTTTAAAATTAAAAAGTAATTTAGAAACTATTCAAAGAATAAGTAAGACTGCTATGAGTTATACTAATGATGAAGGAACATTAGAATGGACTCCAACATCTTTTGAAATGATAAAAGTTAATCCTAAAGATTATGAAGATTATCATGGAACATTCTTTGAATTTGTATTAGAAGAGGATATACCTCGTTGGTATGCTGCTTATAAAAAATGTTCACCTGAATCTCCTGAAACAAGTACTTTACTACGTGTTTTAGATGGTGAAGGTAATTTAATTTATGTAATAACTTATATCGTGTGTAGTTATGATGAAAAAGATAATGAAACAGGACATGTTAACTTTTTTCAAGACATAACTGAACAAATAGAACGTGAAAATGAATTAAAAGAAGCTCTAAAAAATTCACAACAGTTAGAAAGAAATTTAGAAAAAATCCAAAAAATAAGTAAAACATCAATGTCTTATATAAATGACAAAACTAAAGAAGTTACTTGGTTTATTAAAGGATATAATATGATTGATATACCTCCTGAAAAATATTCTGATACAATGATTGAATATATTCTTCCTGAAGATCAAAATATTTGGAAAGAGGCTCATGCAAAATGTAATTCAGAAAATCCAGAAACAACATTTATTCAACGAATTATTTCGGATTCAAAAGAAATAAAATATATTCACACTTATGTAGCATATGAATTTGATAAAAAAGGTAATAAAATTGGTCATATCAATTTCTTCCAAGATATAACTGAAGAAATTGGAAGAGAAAATAAATTAAAAGAAGCTTTAGCTGAAACTTTAAAGCTTCAAAATAATTTAAATAGAATTAGATCCTTAAGTAAAACTGCTGTAGGTTATAAATATAAATTAGATCATGTTAATTGGACTCCTGAAATATATAGTATATTAGAGATTGATCCTAAAAAATATATTAATAAAAATATTTTTATTGAAGATTTTATTGTTGAAGAAGATTTAGATCTTAGAAATAGATATATCTCAAAACTTTCTCCACAACATCCAGATGTACAATTCAATCAAAGAGTTAAAACAGGAAAAGGGAATATCAAATACCTTAGAACAATTATACATAATGAATATGATTTTAATGGTAAATTAATTGATCGTATAAGTTTTAATCAGGATATTACACGTGAAGTTAAGTATCAAAATCAATTAGAAAATGCTTTAAAAGATAAAGAAGTTTTACTTACTGAAGTTCATCATAGAGTAAAAAATAATCTACAAATTATTTTAAGTTTAATTAATTTAAATAAAAGTTTTGATTCAGAACATGAAACAATACTAAATGATACAGAAAATCGTATATATGCTATGGCTTTAATACATGAAAAAATTTATGTATCTGAATCATTATCCAATGTGGATATGAAAGAGTATATTGAATCATTAGTTCAATCATTATTTGACATGTATCAATCTAATATAGAATTCCATCATAACATGAAATCTATAGAACTAAATATGGAAGAAGCTATACCAATAGGACTTATAATAAATGAACTTGTAACTAATTCAATAAAATATGCATTTCCTAATCATAACGATGGTAATTTATACATTGATTTTAAAAGGAATAACAATAAATATACAATAATTGTAAAAGATGATGGTATTGGATTACCAGATGATTTTGATTTAGATACAGTTACATCCATGGGATTACTTGTAGTTCAAAACCTTATGTTACAACTTGGTGGTACAATAACCATCATAGATTGTGAAGGAACAGAATATAAATTAGAATTTGAAGAAGAATAAAACTCTCTTTAATTATTCTTTTTAAAAAAATATTGAAGTCAAATATGTTATTATATATTTTGACTTCCTTAAGATAAAAAAAAATATTAAAGTTATAATATACTATAACTTAAAACATATAAAATTTTCTGTTTACTATTTCTTTTTATACTAATAATTTACTATTAGTTAATAATAATTTATTTTTATATGAAGCATCTATATTTAATAATATACTTTTAATATTATTTATGGTAGTATCTTCTTTTGTTTTTATTTTTGATGTATTTACATAGGAAATATTATTATTTTCTGATTCATTTGCAGAATTTAATGATACATTATTGCTAGCTAATTTAGTTGCTGTTTTTGGTTTTATTGTTAAAGTTGTTTTTGCGGTAGTTCCAGTGTAACCATAGTTTGTTGCTGTGGTTATTGATATTGTATAATATGTATTACTAAGTGTGTAAGGTAAAGTTATATTGTTATTTATTGTTCCTTTTGTTACACTTATATGAGCAATTGTTATACCACCAAGTTTAACAGATATTTTTGTTGTACCTACAGGTATGTTACCATTTTCATCTCTAACAGTTCCTGTTAATAACATAGTAGTATCTCCTCTTGTCATACTTATAGGATTTAATATTGCTACTGTTTCGACTTTTATTGTTGTTAATGATGTTGTAGTTTCTGCTTTATTATATGCATTACTTCCATATATCGCCGTTATTGTATAAGTATGTGCTGAAATCCCATTTGGTATAGTATAGTATAAAGTTGCTTTTCCATTTGTTACATTTGCTTTAATTACATTTCCATTACTATCTGTTATTGCTTTTCCTTGGAATTTAAATGTTACAATTCCAGAATTTAATAATGTTCCATTAGAATCTTTTACTGTAGCTGTAAAAGTTACTACTTCTGCAGCTTTAACTAAGTCATTATCTTTAGTTAATGTTATTGAAGCTGTTCTTTTTATTACGTTTACTGTGTTTGTTCCTGCACTTTGTGAATATGTATTAGTTAATCCACTGTATATTGCTTGGATAGTACTATTTGTAGTAGACCAACTACCTTGTATAGTATATTTAAGTTGAGCTATTCCTTTAGTTACAGTTGCATATAATACGTTACCTGATGAATCTTTTAATGTGATTCCATTTACTTTAAATACTACTTTACCACCATTTACTGTATTACCTTTTAGATCTGTGATATTTGCTTGTAATGTAATTGTATTACCAACAGTTCCTATGACTGGATTTACTACTGTTTTTGTTTGTGTTAAGGATGTTGTAGATGTATTTATAGTTAATGCTTTTAAACATACTACATAACCTAAACTTACTGTATTTTCTAGTGAACTTAAACTGTAACCCATGTATGAATTTGTACCACTAGGCGTGTTATTGCATGAACTAGCTAGTTGAACTGGTATATCCATCCACATAGAAGTACCATTTGTGAATACAGCCATTATTATTTTAAATACATTTCCTTTTGTGAGATTTACATAATTATTTAATTTAATAGTATGGTATCCTGCATATGCAAATGATCCACTTTGTTGATATTTTAATACATTATTTACATATACATACATGTTATATGTTTTTTGATCTGTGGTTGAGTAGGTTCCTATTGCTGCTAATGGATTGTTGTTTGTTGCTGTGTATTCATTACCAAAATATATAGAATTACCATTATATGTGTCACCACCATAAGTACATCCACTCATATCATATTGATAAATATCTGCATAAGTTAAATTATCTGTTTTCATATTAAATGTCATATAAGGAGTAACTTTTTTATCATAATAAGATACATAGAAATATCCATTATCTCCCCAGTCTGTTCCCCAACTATTTTTTACTATAAACGCTCCATCACCTGGTGGTGTTGTATAAAAATTATATCTACTGTAATTATCATCCCATCCTACAATACATACTGCATGATTAGTACTACTAGCTTTGTCACTTAAATAGTATGAAGTTTCATCTTCTGATAAATAGTAGTCATCCATATACATAGTTGTATATATCCCACCATAATTTAGTATTGCTGCTTTAATAGCATTATTATCAGTATAACTTGTACGTGTTGGTAAATAATATACATCTTTAATATGTACACTACTTTTTATTCTAATTGAATATGTAGAATTTTCAAAATATGGATCTTGACTTTCTAAAACTGCACCTGTGTAACTAGCTAAATAACCAACAGCCATTTCTTCTATTCCACCATCATTAACTACATAATCTAACCACCCGTATTTTCCACTACTACTCATTACATTTTTCATATTATTTTCAGATAGATCATATACTGTACCATTGTATTTAAGAATACATGATTCAAGTGATGCTAATGATGCGAATGCCCAACAGTTACCATCAGATCCCTGTGTTTTTACTGAAGTTACATAACCATAATCCCTTAAATCATAACTTGTCGGATATGTAGCTTGTTTAATAGATGATGTTGTATTATTTTGAATAGTATATGTTGTAATTGTATTATTATCAACTGTAACAGTTGTTGTTTTTAGATTATGATTTGTGGAATTATTATCTGTGATTATTAGATTATTACTATTTAAATTTATGTCAACTGAGTTAGTTACTGCTATTTTTGTTGTATTTTGATATGTGTTTACATTATTATTTATTGATGTATCATTAATAGCATTATTTAGATTTTGATTAGTAACAGTTGAAGTATTTAAATTAGACTTATTAGTATTTTCAACAGTCCCTGTTTGCATTTGATTATTAATATTATTGTTAACTGTTGTATCAGTATTAATTTCTTTGTTATCCTGATCATTTGATGTTATTTCTTTAGTAACTGTTTTATCATCAGTTAGTATATTATTAGTTGTATTTTCTTGTGTTGTTGTCTTTATATTATTACTATTTTTAATTGTACTTTGAGATACATCTTTGTTTACAACATTAGTATTATCTGTTACTGTATTTTGATTTGTGTTTGTCAATGCATTATCTGTTGATTGTGAAGTTATTGTAGTTGTAGTATTATTATTTGCTGCAGATATTGATGTTATACTGAATATGATTATTATAAGTAATGCTGTAAATAAAAGAGTTTTTCTTTTATCTATTTTCATATTCTTTCTCCTATTTTAGTGGTTTTTCCTAAATTGAATATCTATAAAGTTATATAATTATTAAATTATGTAAAATATTTGTTTATATAATTTTTTTCTCATTTGAAATGTCTATTGATAAGTTATAAAAGTTATCATTCTTTATTTTTAATTATCTATTCTAACAATATAGATTATTCTAAGACATACACATATACTTTCTTTAATGCCTTATTTAATAATATAAAAAGATATACTAATATAATTTATTATTTTTTTTCATTTT